>JABMQM010000075.1 GCA_013203195.1 Desulfobacteraceae bacterium
CACAAAAAACTGTGCAATGTGCACTAAAATATGTGCAAATCGATCTCCTTCAGAACAGATTATTTCTAACATGAACCCATAACTTCAATTCTCTTTATACATCTAACTTCCTGGAAATAAACCTTATAACATTAATACAACTCAAAAAAAATCAAGAATTATCCGTCCTGGCATGAATATTGAATTATACCAATGCAAAGCTTAACAGGAGGATTTCTGCCATGCCAGGGCTAAAGATGATGATGACTGATCCCAATGTTTCCTGGTTAGAGAAAATTGGAATAATTATCCTTTTACCCAGTTTGCTTATTTTTGGCTTTGGGGTTTTATTATCATGGTTGGTATTACAATATTGGCAAGCTGCTGGAAGTATAATTTTTAGAGAAAATCTTTTTAAAGATTAAATTTAAGGGTGATAACAATTGCTGAAAATGATTTAAAACCTTTTTCCCCAAGATCCACTTTCCTTGCGGGCCTTCAGCAAATGATAGCTGATGCCCGGAAGTGGCGCATGGAGTTGATTTCCAGAAAGGATACGTATCGTGCTTGAAAAACAGCTGCACCAATACTTCGGATACAGTTCTTTCAGATCCGGCCAGAAAGAGGTGATTGCCCGGATCACAAAAGGTGAATCGGCGGTGGCGATTTTTCCCACAGGTGCTGGAAAGTCGCTCTGTTATCAACTGCCGGCAATGCTGCTGCCTCACCTGACGCTGGTGGTATCACCGTTGCTGGCCCTGATGAAAGATCAGGTCGATTTTCTTTCCGCACACCGTATTCCGGCCGCGCGGCTGGATTCAACCCTGGAGCCGCAAACCTACAATGAGATTTTGACCCAAGCAAAAAACGACCGATTGAAGATTTTGATGATCTCGGTAGAGCGCTTTAAAAACGAGCGTTTCCGACAACACCTTGAAAAAATGAAGATCTCTCTGCTGGTAGTGGACGAAGCCCATTGTATCTCCCAATGGGGGCACAATTTCCGGCCGGAATACTTGAAGCTGCCGGCCTATCGGAAAGCATACCATATCGCCCAAACACTGCTGTTAACGGCAACTGCCGCCCCGCCGGTCATCGAGGATATGTGCGCCGGGTTTGAAATTCCCAAACAAAATGTGGTGGTCACCGGGTTTTACCGTCAAAACCTTTTTTTGACGGTGACACCGGCAAAAGAGACAGATAAGCGCGAACAGCTTCTTGATCGAATCCGGGAAGAACCGGAAGCGCCCACCATTGTCTATGTTACGCTGCAGCGTACGGCCGAAGAGATTGCCGCCTTTCTGGGCACCGGCGGTATTAACGCTGCCTGTTATCATGCCGGTATGCAAAATGAAGATCGTGAGCGGATTCAGAATCAATTTATGGACGGTGCACGCTCTTGTGTGGTGGCTACGATCGCTTTTGGGATGGGCATCGACAAAGCCGATATCCGACGGGTGATTCACTTTGATCTGCCCAAATCCATCGAAAATTACAGTCAGGAGATCGGCCGCGCCGGACGCGATGGAAAGCCCGCTTTATGCGAGGTGCTGGCCAATCGGAACAATATCAGTATTCTTGAAAATTTTGTTTATGGCGATACGCCTGAACAGAAGGCCATTGCCGATCTATTAGGGAAAATTAAAGCGCAGCCGGACTCTGTTTGGGAGTTGAAGCTGTTGGCCCTTTCTTTTGATCTGAATATCCGCCCCCTGCCATTGAGAACCTTGCTGGTTTATCTTGAAATGGACGGGATTATCCGGCCCAAGGGTACCTATTTTGACCAGTATGCCTTTCAATTCTTGACTCAGCGCCAAGAGATCATCGACCGCTTTCAGGGCGAGCGCCGGCAGTTTGCTGCGGCCATTTTTGAGCAGAGTGAAACCAAAAAAGTCTGGACATACGTGGATATTGATAAGATTGTGGCCCGCTATGCCACCGGCCGCAAGCGGGTGGTGGCAGCTTTAGACTATTTTGATGAGCAAGGCTGGATCCGGCTGCAGTCACGCCAGGCAATCGATGTGTTTGATCTTGTGGACAAGCGCTTTGATATCGATCAATTGGCCCGATCCATGTATGAAAAGTTCAAAAACAAAGAATCCCGCGAGATTGCAAGAATCGAGCAGATGGTCGACTTTTTTGAAAGCAAAGCGTGTTTAAGCAAAGCATTGGCCCTTTATTTTGGCGAAGCCATGGCGATTGACCATTGCGGCCATTGCTCGGTGTGCATGGGGCATCCTGCCAAGATAGAACACACACTTGGACCGGAACCGCTGGCGCACAAAAACCTGGACGACCTTAGCAGCGATTATCTTGCGAAGGGCGATCCGTTTTGCTCTTCTTTGGATGTGGCCAAATTTCTCTGCGGGATCCAGACGCCTTTTTTTGCCAGGGCAAAGGTCAAAAAAATGCCGAACTTCGGTGCCTTGCGGCACTATCCGTTCATGGACGTGAAAACTTGGGTTGAAGCCCAAAGGAAAAACAGAGAATAACGCAGAAGTCGTTAGGGCCTCTATGGTCAGTGAATGGGGGTTATATTGGAATCACACAAGATATGGATTTTCTCGGACTCAAACTGAACCTGCAGATGAAGGTCTCTTCAGTGATGATACGCATCACTTATCAAAGGCATTAAAGAATGTTACGGCTCCTGACTTATTAGCAGATTGGGTTTCCGAATCGTGTAAATTTTGGGGCTGGAAATTTTCACAGGTCAAGGCAGACATCTTGCATTTTCGATCCAGTGGTCTGCATACAATATACAGGGGGCCTTACAGCTCTACAAATAATGGAAGCCCTTCTTTGCTCAAAGAATGCTAAGAAGGGCTTTATCTTTTGGAGGCTCACGGAAGTCCTGGGTTTTTAAGAAGGATTAATACAGAAACTTATATTTTGAGGGGCAACCGGTCCAGGAAGCCGTCCCAAAGTTCTATGTTAGCGCGTAGCACCAAAAAAATAGTAAAACTGCATGACCCGAGTTCCCTCAACAAGTGACGATTGACATCGATTTTCAAAGATTTTCACTTACTCTTCACTTACTCATCAATTTTTTCTTCCGGTTTTTCTTCTGGACGAATGTCCCAATTCCGACGATCTGCCCTCTTTATCCTGCTTATTTGGGTGTCCATTTTACGAATGCGAGATGACATATTTTGTAACATTCTAAAGGCTAATGAAGGATCTTCCTGTATTCTGCCCAATAAGGTCTTTTTGTTAATCGTAAGTACACGCGAATCACCCTTTGATCGGACGGTACTTGAACGTACATCACGCTCAAAAACCGCCATCTCACCAAAAAAGTCACCTTCATACAACTCGGCAATATGAGTTTCCTGGCCGTTTTTCTCCTGGAGCACTTCAACAGTACCAGATTGTATTACATAAAGATATTCACCTTCTTCACCCTGGATAACGATGTTTTCACCGTCCTGATAAAATTTCCCCAACGCATCGCTTTTGACAGCGGACGATTCCATCGTACCGTCAATTTTATAGGGGAACAAACCGACAATCGATTTCCATATGAAATTCACCCAAAATGCCGGTTTTAGGGTCCGGAAAAAGATATCGCGATAAGGGGCGCTACCTGTAAATGTATCCCACAAAACTGTGCTCATGTGGCGATGGATACCATCCTTGGGTTGTTCCTTGTATATCATACGCAATATACCCCGTTTCATGAACTTGCGTTTTTGAACTCCATGAGCAAAGGCAAAAATAAGCTTACCGATCATATTGTCAAAATTGAGCGATTTGCATGCCGGCAAATAATGTTTTTGAAAATCGTTGGCAGATATGCCATGCAATATAGAAGTTGTTGCCGCCGCTTTGGCAGTAATATAGGCAGCTCCAATTCCGTTTTTATATAATTTTGATACAGCACTATCACCAACCAGCACTATCCTATCGCCATAGGGAAGGACGGCCGCACCGATATTCATTTTCGGAAAACATTTACACGGCATACTTTTTAATAAATCGATGTCAGGAGGAAAACACCTTTTCATTTCGTCGGTCATCAATAACGACTCCACAAGCTCCTTATCTATATCCGTACCTAATAGAACCAGGGTTACATATTTACCCTTGGGGATTAAGGCGGCAAATTGCAGGCGAGGAAAGTCTAACAGAAATACCTGCAATGAATTACCGAAATATCTTTGTACTATTTCAGTTCCTAATTCAAACTCACAGATGTGTGTCTTCGTTGCTTTTGGAGGTTGAAATCCGAAGTCCAACCCCTCAAATAGTTCCAAAGATTTAGGATTTAATCCAGCAGCCCCTACAATAAGATCATATGATTTGGAAATACCCTTGCGGGTTTCTATAATTGGGTATCCGTTTTCAAAGTGTATGTTTGAAACCCGTTGGTTGATAAGATTGGCACCCTTTTCAATAGTCAGTTTCTGTAAAAAACCATCAAAACTTCCCCTATCCAGCCCTTTTGATTTTAATGGGCCGGCTCCTCTGAACATGGCGGCAATTCTCTTTTCTTTAAGTGGGGTATCAATTTTTATGGTTCCTACATCCATATGCAGCACATAAGAATCGAAACTCCTTTGCACAACGTTGGGAGGTAAATTTATTCCTTCAGAGGCAAGCAGCTGTACGAGAGATTCAGCTACGATCCCCCCACAATGATTACATCCTGCCGGACCGGAACGTGTGAAATCCTGATCCTCATAAATGTCTAGATTGACATCTAAACTTGCTCTCTCAGCTAGATCTAAGAAAAAGTAGCTATAAAAACTTCCAGCGGGCCCGCCACCGATAACACCGATTCTCGATCCATTACTCAGCCTCATTGTAGATGACCTGTCTTTATTTGTTGTAGTGCCCATATAGATCCCTCTAAGTTATGATGCTTGAACCGCGGTTGCTTTTGGCTATCCATAGAAACAATCTACACGGGGAACACCTTGATGACCGCTCAATAGATATATTCTTTCCATTGATCGGATTCCAGAGCTTTTTTTAGCAGCTTTTGTCTGCTAACGAAAAAACTGGTCATATATTTTTTTAGGAAAACAACATCGACCAACCGTCCAATGAAAGATAATGGAGAATTATAGTCAAATATATCCGTCATGATCGTTTTGCTGCCGCTTGATACAAACAGGTGATCATGATCAAAACTTTTAAAGGCGCCTTTCAGCATGGAATCCCGAAAATGGTAAGGTTTATCGAAAGCCGCAATTTTTACGGTTAAGTTTTGGTAAAACCCAAGATGTTTTGCCCTCCAGGTCACTGTTTCCCCATATTCAATTAATCCCGACATGACTCCTGCAACAGCCGTTTCATTATTGCGGGACTGAGTCAAAACGTGAAAATCGATACTTCTGGCCAAATCAAATGCTAATTCAACCGGCGCATTAATTTCTATTTTGGTTGTTATTTTAGGCATCAATCTATCTTTTATATCTCAAATATATCTCAAAACCTCTATTATGATACAATATGCGGTGCTGGTTTATACCAGCCTTAATGCATGATAACTTGCCGAACCGACTGGCACTATCGGATTAATAACATTGAAGATTCGTTAAGGCAATCGTAAATATTTTGGGCTTTATTTTTTGATTGGCGGAAGGCAGTAAAATCTTGAATTTTCGACCTAATGGCACGTATACAAGATGCGGGATAAAAAAAAGAAAGGCAGAGCGGTTATCTGCTGGTTGAGATTGAAAGATATTAGATTATGGCTCTGGTAAAATTCTTTTTGTTGGTATTAAAGAAATGGAAAATCGTTTTCGGTTTCGTCCTGCCTCTCGTATCTTTCGTTTATCACCGGCTTGTTTGCCGGCGGCGGAGGCCGACGGTGCACTAAGGTCTCACACATCCTCGGGAAACCCGTGCCTTAGGGCGATCTTTTGGAACATTTGCGTGAGCCCGACTCCCAAAGTGAAGACGGAGTTGATGTCGAGGTTCTTGTCGGTTGTTTCGTCGAAGAAAATATTGAGGCTCGATTCGAGACCTTCTTCCGGCGACCAGTAACATACCATGACAGGCACTTTGGGCAGGGGGTACAGAATAACGGATATGTCTGATTTGAATTGTTTTGCCACCTGCTTTCCGCTGAGAACGTGAACCATGTCGTCAAAAAGACCGGTATAGGTGTCTGCCACTCGTTTCATGGGATCTTCGCAGCGTCTTTTAAAAAGCGGGTACCGTTCCGTTCCTTCTTTCAACTCCCGTAGCGAAACCCAATTGCCTGAAACCGGCAGCCCTTGGGCGTAAAGAACATAGTTGAGCAACGGGATGACCACCCACGCATTGATGTGGATGTCAGAGGAAAGATTGCCCTTTTCATCAACGCTGAAGTCTTTACCGAGCACCTTGAGCATCAGCTTGCCGTCAGAATACCGGGCTCCTATTCTTTGGGCTGCGGCAGCAAGGTCAATGTTGGCGATTTCGTTTTTCAGATCTTGCAGGTATTCACCCCGTTCGGGTTCAACCGCAGTCTGATTTTCGGATTCTCCGGATAACCGTTCGATGGTCTCTCGATCCAGTTGCGGGCATTCGGTAAGCTTTCTTTGACCCGTAAAGACCGCTCCGGCAAATGCGAGACATGTCTTTTCCCTGCATTCCCGGCAATTCGACTTGTCGAGATGCCGAAAGATTTCCATGGCATTTTTCGGTTGTGGCATTTAAGTCTTCCCCCATATCCACTTTAGACGGCTAAGCAGTCTTCGCATAGCTACGCCGTGCCAAGGTAAAAAGGTTCATATACCCCCGCCAAAC
>JABMQM010000076.1 GCA_013203195.1 Desulfobacteraceae bacterium
CCCTATGACTCTCATCTTTGTGTAAAATTTTAATGGTAAATCGCCATACGTTATAGCCACTATGTCACCTTCCTTGCCATTTGCATTAAGATACTTTGCAATACCTTCATTCGGACAATCATAATCTGATGTTATCTCATAGAGGTAATCGATAAAGTTAAGGTACCGTATCCCTTCCCTGTCAGGATGCTTCATTCCGTATTGATAATCGGCATAGGCAGTGGCTCCAAACAAAACAGCCATTATAACAACCCCTGTCCTGAAATACTCACCTATGAACGATCTCAATATGATGGCAGTAATTATGCAAAAAGCTGGTATCAATTGTGTCAAATACCTGAAAGCAGGCCCAGGGCTTGCGATAGATAATGCTATAATCGTAAACAGAATAAACAGTAGCAGAAGCAAAAGATCTCTCCAAAAAAGGAAGGCTTGAGAGAAGCCCTCTTTAATGTTCCTATTCTTAATACAAAGAACAAACCCTTTACAAAGCGGGAGTGCCAACAGGAACACCGGAAAGATATAATAGTGAATATGGTATAGGTTTTGTCCTAAAATGAAAAAGAATTCTTTGTTGAAAAACCTGTAGCCATACAAATCCAAGTACCTCATTCCAGACATCCATAACATCCAGGGTAAATTTACAATAATGACGATCATTGAAAGACAAAATATTTTCACGAATCGCTGTTTGCCACAGATCAGAGAGTATCCAATAACAGTTGCCAGCAATGTCAGACAAAATAGCTGGTTGCAATGAAAAACCAAGATAGCGGATACAATAAATGTTATGGACCCACCTTTTCTGTCTTCCATAAGCAGTAAATAACCATAGAGGCTTAGAAGGGAAAAAAAGGCAACAGGTGAATAATACCGTGACTGGCGGCATAAAAGCAGGAAAGAAACAGACATCAAAAGTAGGACTGTCGCCATCGCTGCTGTTTTTCTGTCCTTGGTGAGAAGAACGACAAAAAAGTACGTCAGCAACACGCTGGCAATGCCGAACACTGCAAAAGGAAATCTTGCTCCAAAAGTATTGACCCCCAACATTTTAAAAGATCCGGCAACAAGATAATATGGTAGCCATGGATCAAGTATCCAGATGTAATTCTTTCCGTATGAAGATTGCCCTTCCTGACTGAAAAAATTTTTCCCATCATAACCCTGTGGGATACCGTCTTGGAGTATTGTTTTGGCGATTAATGCGGTTTCGGCCTCATCCTGCCAGAGATATCGGTTTCCAAGATTTCCAAGAAATAGGATCGACGCAATGATCAACACGATGACAAGAAATAAGCGTTCCCCGTTCATAATACCCTTTTTCTTTCACAAATCAGATTTCCAACCCAAATTCATCAGAATTTGTCTCAACCAATTCAAACACCCCTTTCATCGAACGACCGAGGGCAAATATTGAAGCAGCTACCTGCTCAATTTCTCCTTAACTTTACCCTGTTGTTTTAAAGCACGTTCAAGGTTTTGGCGCATCCTGTAGTCATCAGGATTGAATCGCAGTGCTTCTCTAAAGTGGGCAATAGCCTCGGCGAAATTACCTTTAGCTGCAAAGGCAATTCCAATGTTACTGTGTGCATTCCCATAATCCGGATTGATCCTGAGGGCTTCTAAATAGTGGGCAATGGCTGCATCGAACCGTCTCTGGGCTAATAAAACATTGGCAAGGTTGTTGTGAGCCTTCGACGAGTTGGGATTTAACTTAATCGCCTCTGAATAATGCTCAATCGCTTCCTTGAACTTCCCTTGCCCTGCCTTTGCAACTCCCATGTTGTAGTGTGCCAGAGCCCATCCAGGTTTAATCTTGATCGCTTTAAAGTAATGCCTGATTGCCTCGTTAGCCCTACCTTGATTCAATAAAAGAAGCCCCAGATTATTGTGAGCAAGGTGATTGTTAACAGTCACATTAAGAGCATGTTTGAATAAACTAACACCGTCTTTCCAGTGCCGGATTTGCATCCATGTACATACCATAATGGCCGATAGTATTAGAGCGGTACAAATCACAATTAGAG
>JABMQM010000077.1 GCA_013203195.1 Desulfobacteraceae bacterium
AGGCCGCTCCTCAAACGAAGTGCTCTTCAAGCATAGCGCTCTTTTCTATCCACCTTCTTGGTGCCTTAGTGCCTTTGTGGCCGAACTATTACGACGAATAGGAAAGAATATTAGATGCCGCTTAATGCAACCAAAGAGGAAAAGCCCGCAAAGCGACCCCGCGTAATGGTGGTGGATGATGAAAGAGTTACCCGGCGGGCACTGGAGCTTATTTTAGGCTCAGAGTTTGATGTAAAAATGCTGGAAAGCGGCAATAAAGCGGTCGATCATATCCGGCAAGATATGGATTTTGACGTTGTCTCCCTGGATCTGAATATGCCCGGACTGTCGGGTATTGAAACTCTCAAAGTGATTAAACAACATAGCCCGACGACCGAGGTTTTGCTTGTTACAGCTTTCCAGGATATCGAATCAGCAAAACAGGCTCTGAAATTAGGGGCTTATGATTACATTGAAAAACCGATCAACAAAGATGCTTACCGTCAATCGATTCGCAAAGGCGTCCGGCGCAGACAGAAGGCGCTTGCATCGGAAAAAGCTCAACAACAGCTTAAAATCGTCAAAGCCCAGTTGGTGCATTCGGAAAAACTATCTGCTATCGGAGAACTGCTGGCCGGGGTCGTTCATGAAATCAACAACCCTTTAGCAGGCATTCTGGGCTACTCAGAACTTCTCCTCTTCAGAGAACAATCTCCTGAAAAAACTCATAAATACATAAAAAATATACAACAATCTGCCGTTCTATGCCAGAAGATCGTTCAAAAACTGCTGGCCTTTTCCAGAAAACAGAAACCAAAAAAAGAATACGTGCAGGTAAAAGACATTGTGGAAAGCACCCTTGAACTGTTGCAGCATGAAATCACGAAAAATGCTGTTCAGGTGGTCAATCAATTCGCCGATAATGTGCCGTGTACCATCGCAGATTCCTATCAGCTTCAGCAGGTGTTTCTGAATATCATCAATAACGCTGTGCAAGCGATGAAGGAACAAACCCGCTTAGGCACCCTAACGCTTAAAAGTGGATTCGATGATAAATCGATTCGTATAAGTATTTATGATAACGGTCCGGGGATACCCGGGGAGAATCTACAGAAAATCTTTGAGCCTTTTTTCACGACCAAGCCGGAAGGCCAGGGCACCGGTCTCGGTTTGAGTATCTGTTATGAAATTATCCAGGAACATGGAGGGAATATTTACGTCTCCAGTGAACTGGGAAGCGGTACGCATTTTTTTGTTGAGCTTCCAATTGCAGAGCCGGACAAGCCGTTGCCCACAGTTGCATCTCCCGATAAAGCAGAGCAGATGCCGGGTTCCAAAAAGATTCTGGTGATCGACGCAAAAGAGACCGGATACGATCTTTTAGAGAACATGATCTCCGCTTTGGAACATCAAGTGGATGTTGCCCATGATGCTTTTTCAGCTAAACTAAAATTGAAAAGCGAAAATTATGATGTCATCATCAGCAATATGAATATGCCGGAGTTGAGTGGGCAGCAGCTATATGAACACTTAAATCAGGTTAAACCTGAACTGCTTTCAAAGATTCTTTTTATCACGAGTGGAGTTATTTCCGAAGAAGTCAGGCGTTTTATCGAGCAAAGCGGCATACCTTGCATTAGCAAACCGTTTGGACTCGATGAAATTCAAGAGGCTGTCCAGAATATTGAGACAACGTAAATATCCTGGTCCAGAGAGCCGGGCTTTGGTTTGACCTTGTCTCAAATGCAGTAAATTAAATTCCAAATAACAAGCATCAAATTACAAATAAATATCAATGACCAAAACTTCAAATAACAAACCAGCATATGATCTTGAAGAAAGAACATTCCAATTCGCTAAAGCTGTTAGGCTTTTCGTTAAAACATTGCCCAAGACAACTGCAAATATCGAGGATGGCAAACAAGTAGTAAAATCCTCCGGTTCGGTGGGTGCAAACTACAGGGAGGCCAACGAATCATTAAGTAAAAAAGATTTTTTGATGAGGATGAAAATAAGCCGGAAGGAAGCCAAAGAAAGCGCTTATTGGCTCAGGTTAATACATGAGACGAATAATTTAAAGAATGCTAATGATACCCAAAATTTGATACAAGAGGCAAATGAATTGAAAAAGATATTTTCATCAATACTGAATAAATCAAAATAGTTTAGGCCATTAGTATTTGTAATTTGGTGCTTGGTATTTGGAATTTATTTGTAATTTGGTACTTGGAATTTGTGATTTTAGACACAAAACTTCAAGGCAGAGCCGAGTATCTCTAACCTGGCCCAGAGGACCAAGTTTTTCAGGACATAATAAAAATGACTGAAACGCAAGCAAAAAAAATTCTGGTCATTGACGATGAGGCCCACATTCGCCTTGTTATTGAGGTTAAATTGAAAAACCGGGGATACCAGGTGATCACTGCCAAGAACGGTCAAGAGGGATTAGAGCTTATTTACTCTCAGAAGCCGGATGCTGTTGTAACGGATATTAATATGCCGCTGCTGGAAGGTGATGAGCTCTGCCGACTGACCGATAAACTCAAAAAAAAGCGGCCCTTTTTGACAGTGGTAATAACGGCCCGGATATCCCCCCAAGATCGAGCCTGGGTGAAGGAGATGCGTGATACGCAGTTGATGGAAAAACCATTCAGTCCCTCCAAGCTGGTAAAATGCATTGACGATTATTTTGAAAGGCAATCATCATAATGGATCTGCAACTGTTTAAAAATTTTCTTGTCAGTCTCTCACAGGTTTTTCCGGTCAATTTTGATTTTCGGGATATTAAAGGGAGCGTTTTGTTTTCAGGAAACAAAAAGGTCAGCCTGCCGATCTTGCGGGGCTTGGAGAGAGTTGCCGGTCAGGTTACCCGCAAAGAATCCTTCCAGTACCTGCGTATTGAGGACAAATGCGATCTGTTCGGGGTACCAGTTCTTAACAGCGGGCGGGTGGTTGGTGTTTTAACCGCTTGCGATAACGGCGTTGAGCAGGATGTTCCCGGCCCGAAAATATACCCGGCGCACCACATGGAACAATTGTTAACCCACCTGGCAGGCCTGATCGAAGATAAACTGAGCTCTATGGATGAGTCGGAAAAACTGGCCGAAGAACTGGCCAAAAGTTTTGAAGATCTGAATCTGTATGCCAGGATTACTCCACAGATTAAGACATTGCGGTTTTCACCCGCCAAGCTTGAAGAGCTGAATAAAGATCTGTTGGAATCAATGCGAGCGCAAATGGGGTTTGCTTTTATGCCGGATCGTCCTGAATACAATTCCCTGATTACCGTTGGCGAAATTGATGGAAAAATTACCCAATCGTCCGCTTTTATAGAAGCCCTTATTAATGCCATCCCGCCTGATGCTCCTTCACTGGTCGACAATTATTTTATCGTCAACAACTCCAGTCAGATGCCGGGATATCAAAAGATGCACGCCGAACCATTTCGCTTTCTGGGGGTGAGGATCCGTCACGGCGGAAAATTTTACGGATGGCTGGGAATGGTCTCATTTAACCTGAAGGAAATCTTTCGCCAGGGTGAAATGAGCCTGCTGATTTCGGTGGCGGAACAGGTGGCCCTGGTTATCTCCAATTCAGACCTTTACCGGGATTTGGAATCGTTTGTCATCAATGTCGGCAAATCCCTGGTCTTCGCTATTGAAGCCAAGGACGCATATACCCGGGGTCATTCCGAGCGGGTCAACCGTTACTGTATGCTGATGGCCAAGCATTTAGATCTGGATGAGGATCAGCAAAAGGTTTTAAATTGGGCTTCGATCCTGCACGATGTCGGCAAAATAGGAACTCCGGAGAGTGTTTTGAACAAACCCGACAAATTGACCGATGCCGAATACGAAATTATTAAAGCCCACCCTTTAAAAGGTTATAACATTCTGCGACCCCTGGATCAGTTGGCGGATTCGCTTCCCGGCATCCTTTACCATCATGAGCGCTATGACGGCGGCGGATATCCCCGCGGATTCAAAGGGGAAGAAATCCCCTTTCACGCCAGAATAATTGCCATTGCCGATACGTTCGATGCCATAAGCTCCAACCGGGCCTACCGGTCGGCAAAACCCGGGAAAGCAGCATTGAAGATTATAAAAGAGGTTGCTGGGAGCCAGCTCGAT
>JABMQM010000078.1 GCA_013203195.1 Desulfobacteraceae bacterium
AGGCCGCTCCTCAAACGAAGTGCTCTTCAAGCATAGCGCTCTTTTCTATCCACCTTCTTGGTGCCTTAGTGCCTTAGTGGCTGAACTGTTGCTCCTATTTAAAAAAATCTTTATGAGGATTCTTTACATCCTTTTTGATTTTTTCTTCCATATCCCTGATCCTGTCCCGGGTTTCCCGGTTCTCTTGCTTTTCCTCGGTGTCCACGATCTGGGTGGTAATCAATATAACCAGTTCCGTCTTATTGATTTTGTTATAGGTTTTCCCGAAAAGCACTCCGAGTGTGGGGATACTGCCCAAACACGGGATCATCGACTTTTCGCGGGTTTTGATATCCTGGATCAGACCGCCGATAAAAGCGGTCTCTCCGTCTTTAGCTAACAGCCACGTGGTAACCTCGGTAGTTTTAGTGACCGGAATTCCTCCTAACTGAATCTCGGCTGTACTAATATTGGGATGCACATTGAGGAGTATGAATCCTTCCTCATTAATATAAGGGGTGATTTCCAGAATGGTGCCCGTATCGATAAACTCAATCGTTTCGGTGGTGACGGTATTGATCGTCGTAGTGACTCGATATCCCTGTTGGCCGCCCACCTGCACCCGCGCTTTTTCACCATGAATAGCCAGTATCTTGGGCGTAGAGAGCGTGTTTACCTTGGTTATGGTTTGCAGGGCATCCACGGCGGCCGCAAACTGTTTGGTGGTACCGGTAGCGGTGATGACGTTTCCAAAAACCCCGGTGCCGGTGCCGACCGGCGAGATTGGTCCGGTTGTGGGTATTACAGCCCTGCTAAACCCTTGGGTTCCTAAGCTGACATCACCTAACAGCTTTGTCCAGTTAACTCCCAGGAGCATATCATCGGTCAGGGTAATTTCCAGAATTTTGGCTTCGATAAGCACCTGTTTGGGGGCTGCATCCAGATGACTGATAAGGGCTTCGAGCTTTTCGATATTCTCCGGCACATCTTGAACGATGATGGTCTTGGAAGGCTCATGAATTTTAATCAGGCCCATTTCCGGAAAAGCCTGCAAAATCTCCTGGACCTTTTCAACTTTTATGTATTTGAGCTTATAGACCCACATCTTCAGCTTGTCCTGCTGCGGATCTTTGACTTTAGCGGGCTTATAAATATAATACAGGCCTCCGTATTTCTGATAGGCAAATCCGCCCGCCATGGTGATGGCAACCAGGGCTTCCTCCAGGGTCACCT
Source organism: Desulfobacteraceae bacterium (assembly GCA_013203195.1). Classification (GTDB taxonomy): domain Bacteria; phylum Desulfobacterota; class Desulfobacteria; order Desulfobacterales; family UBA11574; genus Desulfatibia_A. The sequence goes on from JABMQM010000078.1 coordinate 1,213, forward strand.
TATAAAGATGCACGGAAACCTTGCCGGATACATCTTTGGACATCACGACGTTTATTTCACGCTGCATGGCCAGGGCTGAAATAAGTCCCCGGACATCGATTTCGCGGAAATTAAGGCTCAGCAGATCGTTCTCCGCCGGGGGGATCAAAATCCCGGGCGCCTTAGTCTCATTTTCACCCTCGGAATCTTCCAATTGGGCCGGCTTGGTTGCGGATAATTCATAATCGGAAGGGGCGGCATCCTGAACGTCTTTTTTGACAGCAGGTTGTGCCAGAACCAGGCCGCTGAAAATACCGAAAGCCATAAACAAGCTGACCAAAAAGACTCTCTTGCTATTCATCTTTTATCATCTCCAATTCTATTTGATGATGCCCCGAATTTAACAGAACTGCTTTGTTGCCGATACGAATCACCCGGTATTCACCGATCCAATCGCCCGTCCCGACGAATTGATCATTAATAATAGCCAGCGGTTTTCCACTACCTACAATCGTGCCTTTAAGTTCCATCGCAGACAACGGTATGGCTGACTGCTGCGACTCGGCCGATCTTTTATCCGCCGAGTTCGATTTTACAGGTGAAAAAATGTCGCGGATAAACGCCGGCGGGAATACTTCCGCAGCCGGCTGGGCTCTTCGAATAGTTTGCTGTATTTTTATATCAACCCCGGGCACTCGAAGTTGACTAAGGGGTGTATTGGATGAGGTTCGAGTCTTAACCGCTGAGGACTTCTTATGTATGAACTGAAAATATCCTACAATCACAAACACCACCGCGCCTAAAATCAGAATAAACATCTTTATCCGCTCGCTCTTTTTTTCCGGCATAAAAGCCATAAAAAAATTCCCTTAACTGTAATCGTTCAGCCACAAAGGCACTAAGGCACTAAGATTATTACATGCAAAAGCCATTTGTCATTTGCCATTCGTCATTTGCTTGCCCCGTGGAATTCACGTAGTGACAGCACAGCGCATTCCACCGGGGTCATTGGAGCGCTATGCTTGAAGAGCGCTACGCGTTAGGATCGCTTCGCTTAAGGGGAAAAAATCTTTTTATCAATACCCTCAAGG
>JABMQM010000079.1 GCA_013203195.1 Desulfobacteraceae bacterium
GAGGCTCGTCCGAATCTGAAAGTCATCGTTTGCAGCGGATATTCCATCGATGGTCCTGCCCGGCAGATCTTGGATGCAGGCGCTCAAGGTTTTATCCAAAAGCCGTTTAACCTTTCAGCTTTATTGGAAAAATTAGAAGAGGTTCTGAAGGGCTAATCGGAGATCGTCAAACAGTTGCGCCCAGTCGCTTTACTTTTAAACATCAGCTCATCCGCCCGTTTGACAACCTCTTCCACGGTGTCATCCGTTTTAGCCATGGTTCCCCCTGCAGAGACCGTGACGCTGATCTTTTTTTGATCAATGGCTACATACGATGCTGCAACCAGCTGCCGCAATCTGTCACCAATATGATATAAGCCTTTTTCATCTACATTCCGCATGATACCGATAAATTCTTCACCACCCCAGCGTCCCATCAGATCAAACGGCCGGACACTGGCAACAAGCGCATCAGCCACCGTTTTCAATACCGCATCACCGGTGTCATGTCCGTAAGTATCGTTTATATTCTTAAAATGATCGATATCCATGTAAAGAACGGCGAAGGGCCAGTTAAATCGAGCCAGTTCCTGCAAACGGCTTTCAAGTTCTATTTGAATACATCTTCGATTGGCCAGCATGGTCAGAGTGTCAGTCATTGAAAGCTTCTCAAGTTCTTTGATTTTCAAAAGAGTCGCTGATTTTGAGCTGATATCACTGAACAATTCCAAAACACCGGTGATCGATCCTTCAGAATCTCTGATGGGAGTGATACGGATCGCCACCGGGATTCTGCGCCCGTCTTTATGGTGCAGATACAGCTCCGTTTCGCGCGCGGAACTATCGGCGGCAGGCTTTTCAAGCGGACAGAGGGCGTCACATAAATTGCGCCCTTCATCGTCACGAAAAGTCAGAATACTCTCCCGGCAGACTTTGCCCAAGACTTCATCGGCCGTAAAACCGGTTATATTTTCAGCGGCTTTATTCCAATATCTAATCGCTTTATTGTTATCTACAAAGCAGACGCCGTCAAAAAGGTTGTCCATCAATTCCTTATAATTGATACTTATTGCATCCATAAGCATGCTCCTCAACCGGTTTTATAGCTGTTTTCATAATAACGTTTCAGCCGCCGGATTTGCGTAGTGAATAATGTCTTAAGCAGTCCTGGAACCACGCGCGCATGTCGGCGGTAAAACTGGACCAGCGCGTCCCCAGGGCCTGCCCGCGCGCTGTGTCGGCGTTGCCTTCTCCTATTTTACCATCTATGGGTGCAATGTCAATCTGGCAGCGCACCGGGATGCGTCTGCGCAAATCGGGCTGCTGGGTAGAGATCAGCGCCAGCGCGGCCAGGCCGCCTCTTTTGAGAAGATCCAGAAAAGCAGCATGGCCCCCGACGGTATTGACCATGACTTCTTTTATGGGAGTAAGGCGAACAGCCTCGAGCACGCCGGTATGCTTGTTGGAAATGTTGTCGGAACCGACATAACTGACCCCTTCCTCGGTCAGGGCCAACTGAAAAATTCTGGCATATATGCACTCTAATTGTATGCCCCGACTGGTGAGGCGGTAATGAACTCTAAGGCCCCAGGCCCCGAAGTCGATATGCTCGCAGAATACGGGATCATACCGCTTGGAAAAATACTCTTCATAGCGCCGAATGGCCTCTTCAAGTTTGGCCTGCATGCCGGCGCGATCCAGGCTTCGCTCTCGGGCCCCGTCGGTATGGACAGCCCCGGTCTTTAAAAGGTGCTGCCTGAGTGCCTCGCGATCGTCACCGGTTCCATAGCGATCCTTGAGCGTTTCCAAATCCACCCACATGTATTGTTTGCGATAGTAAGGGTCGGCTGAAAACAGGGAAAAGATCCACAAAAGCTCATCAAGCCGACGGTCATCATTAGGATCCAAATCCAGATGTATGGGGTGAATTTCCAGAGCATCTCCGGTGACCTTGGAAAGGTCGGGAACGAAATACCCCTTGTCCGTAAGCGAGATCCGGAATCCGCCCACACCGCTGCCGCCTGTAACCGGCTTTACAAAGAAGCGGCGCGTATTCCATTCGCCGGAAAATTTATCGACATTATCCAAAATAGAAGCAACCACCCGGGATGTGTTCATCTGCGAGGCCGGCACGGTTACATACCGTGCCAGCAGGTCTTCTTGCCCCGCATCTTGCAGCATCTGGTAGGTCAACCCCTTGTTGGAGAAGATGGACCCCGGCGCCGTGACCCGGCCGGGCAGTACAACAACTCCCATTTGCTCGAGATTTTCCAGAACTTCAAGGTTGTATGCCCCGGAGTCGACACACTCGCTTATTACCAGGGTGGAGCCA
>JABMQM010000080.1 GCA_013203195.1 Desulfobacteraceae bacterium
ACTTAGCCATCTATAGTTGAATTCGTGACTTTGTACGAGATCATCAACGTTAAAGTTGGTCTATATTGATTGTCATAAATATGTTCCGATTGAGTCACTTGGGTTCATATTTTTAGCAAGCCGCCGGATGATTTCGTTTAGGTCGGGAAGCTGTCTGAGGAAATTAGAGCGCGTTAAAGCGAACATCATCAAAGTGCCTAAATTGGAGAATAAAATCGTGCTGCTGCACTATATTCTTAAAACCATAACCATGTTCGCATTTACGCGCTTTTATTTGCGAGTTCTTGCCGACCTAAACGAAATTATCCGGCGGCGGAAACCCCAACGTTATTTTGAGAACCCCTATAACCGTTTGGGAGAAAAAGCATGAATGACACAATTAAGGAACTAAAACAATGAAATCTTTATCCTTTAGAGCCTTTTTTGTGATTTGATTTGATAAATGCAGTCGGGCTGGTCTCCTTGATGTAACTGCGGATTCCTGCAACGATGGCCGTGCTCATGCGGTCCTGATACTTGACATTGACTAATCTTTTACATTCCCTGGAGTTGCTGATAAATGCGGTCTCTATCAATATGGACGGCATTTGAGCCCCCAGCAGCACATAAAACGGTGCCTGCTTAACGCCCTTATCCTTTATGCGGCTGTAGTTTTTTCGCAAGCTCTTATGCAAAGATTCCTGGACATTAACAGCCAGCCGGCTAGATTCATTGATTTTGGCATTTTGCATAAGATCGCTTAAAATCGTCTGCAAGTCGCTGATGTTCTTAGTTGAAGTTGCATTTTCACGGGCGGCGACCATAATGGCATCTTCATCCGTTGCCAGGTTTAAAAAATAGGTCTCGATGCCGTATGCCCTTCGATCCCGGGCGGCATTCGTATGGATCGATATGAAAAGATCTGCGTTTTTGGTATTGGCAATCGCTGTACGCTCTTCAAGAGTTAGGTGTCGGTCACTGTTGCGCGTCAGAAAAACCTCGCATTGCAGCTCTTTACGGATCTTTTTGGCAAGCCGCCGGGCAACCTTGAGGACAATATCTTTTTCATGAACACCTTTTAAGTAGCCGGGAGCCCCATAATCACGTCCCCCGTGTCCCGGATCGATAACGATGCGGCTTACGCCAAGGGCCAGCTGCTTTGCCAGGGCGCTGGGCGGAAGCTTGGTACCTTTTGGTACGGTCCCAGCCGTCGCCCGGGTCGGCTTGGGCTGCTTGCCCCAGACATCGATAACAATCCTGAAAGGATTCTTGAGGGAAAAAATTTTATAGGTTTTAAAAGACTTGATATCGACGACAACTCGAACCGTATCCGCTGTGTACTGACCGGCCCGCACATCGCTGAGCAGATTATCGTTAATGGGAATTGTTTTCTCGAGTTCTTCCACCAGCCGGCTGTTATTAAGTTCAACATACAAACGCTGGGGTTTATGAATGGAAGGATCTTTTTTAAGAAGCCTGTGTGCAAAATCTGTTTCGCTGTCAGCATCGATGACGATACGGGTGTAACTGGGATTGGACCAGAATCGTAGCCCCTGAACCAATGCGTTACGATTTTCAGATTTTTTGTCATTCTTTACAACCGGAACTTGCGCCAAAGAACCTCTCTCGATCTCCGCTGCGATCTTATCTATCGCAGGCTTTTCCTCTATCTTTTGCTGCTTAACTGCTTCTGATGCGACCTTGCGAGGCTCTCCCCGGGAAAAAGAATCAACGGCATCGGCCGCCTTTTGGCGGTATTGGCTGCGTGGAAAGTGCTTTACAATCCGCCCGTAGAGATCGAGAGCTTCTTGTTTATCAGATTTTTTATATGAGCGCTTGTAAAGTTCCTGATAAAGCTCACCGGACATATACAGCCCCGCGGGAGCCCAGGGGCCTGCCGGATCATGCCGGTAGACCGCCTGGAACTTGGCGATGCACTTCAGCCATTGGTCCCTGTATTTTTGTTTTTTAGAGCTTTTTTGAAGCTTATTGTAACAGCTTTCAGCGGCAACATACTTATCTTTGGCCCGACTTGGCCGCAAAGAACGCGCTTGGATATCAGCGGCTTGCGGGCGTTGCACTTTGGAAAAAGCTCCGATGGCATCCGCCGCCTTTTGTCGATATTGACTTTGCGGAAAACGTTTTATAATCCGCTCGAAAATGTCTTGAGCCTCTTTTCTGTCAGATTCCAGCAATGAAAGATTGTAAAGCTGCTGATAAAGCTTTCCGGACATGTACAGGCCTGCGGGAGCCCAGGGGCCTGAAGGATCACGCTGGTAAACCTTTTCGAATTTGTCGATGCACTTCAGCCACTGGTCTCTGTATTTCTGTTTTTTGGAATCGTTGCGCAGTTTTTTATAACAGGATTCAGCCTGGTAGTATATATCTCTTGCCGTAGCTGCCGATGTTGTCCGCGGCCACAGCACGGCAAGCATGCAGCAGGCAAACAAACAAATTATATAAGATTTCCTGAAATCCTTCACCACAGAGACCCTCAATTTCACTTTAAAAAAGAATCCTCCATTCCGCTTACCTGTCGCTTATAACCGGCGGCACACATCCTGCATCTTGAATCCTGTATCATGCATCCTATGTTTTGACCTTTTCATGCAACTCGTTTAAGCAATTCAACGCTTCCAGCGGCGTCATTTTTGAGATGTCAAGCTTTTGCAGCTTCTCGATGACCAAATGCTCGGGCCTGCGAAAAAGATTAAGCTGCACCTGTGCCTGGGGGGCAACCCCTTCACCGGCTGCCAAAACCGTAGAACCTGCAATCCCTTGTTCACTGTTTTCTATATGATAAAGTATTTTTTTGGCTCTTTGAATTACCTGGTCGGGAATACCCGCCAACCGCGCAACCTGTATTCCATAACTTCGATTAGTGCCGCCTTCAACCAGTTTTCGTAGAAAAATGATCTCATCGTTCCATTCCTTGACCGCAATACTGTAATTTTTTACCCGGGGCTTTTTTTGAGCCAGTTCGGTCAATTCATGGTAGTGGGTTGCAAAAAGAGTTTTGACCCCAAACCCTTTGAAGTCATGCAGATACTCTGCCACAGCCCAGGCGATACTGAGACCGTCGAAAGTACTTGTGCCCCTCCCGATTTCGTCCATTATAACCAGGCTTTTCCCGGTAGCATTGTGCAGTATATTGGCGGTTTCCTGCATCTCCACCATAAAAGTGCTCTGTCCCTGGGAGAGGTTGTCCAGAGCACCGACACGGGTAAATATTCTGTCGGTAACACATATCGAAGCCTTGACGGCAGGCACAAAGGATCCCATCTGAGCCATCAAAACCATAAGGGCTATCTGCCGCAGAACAGTTGATTTGCCGGCCATGTTGGGACCGGTTATAACGAGTATCTGGTTCTTATTATCGTCAACCTCGATGGAATTGGGAACAAACCGTTCGGCCGTAATCATCTTTTCCACCACCGGGTGACGCCCGTCTTCTATCAGAATATGGCCGTCAAGGTTCATTTCCGGCCGGCAATAGTTATTCTGGTCGGCAACTTCCGCCAAATTCACCAAACAGTCCAGGCGGGCCAGAAAAGAAGCCACCCGCTGGATATCGGCATTTGCGTTTACAATTTCTTGTCTGATTTGATTGAATATCTTGTATTCAAGAACCGCCCTCTGCTCTTCAGCACCCAAGACTTTAGATTCAAACGACTTTAACTCATCCGTAATGTAACGCTCAGCATTCACCAGCGTCTGCTTGCGAACATAATGGGAGGGAACGTCTCGGAAACGTGATTTCGGTATCTCAATGTAATAGCCAAAAACCTTATTGAACCTGACCTTGAGCGTGTTGATTCCGGTTGTCTGCTTTTCTGAGGCCTCCAACTTGGCAAGCCAGCCCTTACCGTCCCGGCTGGCGTTGATTAACTCATCTAATTGCACGTTGTAGCCGGTCTTGATGATCCCCCCTTCTTGAATCGTCGGCGGTGCATCTTCGCGAATCGCTTTTTCAATCAAATCTGCCAGAGCATAAATATCATCAAGCTTTTCATCATATCGAAAAAGCGCAGAAGAAAGCTGCTGCAGCCTGGACCATATAGCGGGAAAACTGTTGATGGAAAGCTTCAGGGCAATTAGATCTTTCGCATTTGAATGCCCCATTGATATTTTACTCCCGAGGCGCTGGAGGTCATACACCGATGTAAGGCTCTCGGTGATACTTTTGCGGATCTGGATGTGATCCTTCATCTCTTTAACAGCTTCATGCCGGGACGTAATCTCGGCGACTTCCAGCAGCGGATACCTTAACCACCTTTTCAGCAGCCGGCCTCCCATGGCGGTAACGGTCTTGTCGATGATACCAAGGAGTGTCCCCTTTTGGGATCCTGTGTGGATGTTTTGCAGGATTTCAAGGTTTCGGCAGCTTATATCGTCAATAATGAGATAATTATTAAATGCATAGGTCTCGATGCCTCTTAAATGTTCGATTTTCTGTTTCTGGGTTTCCCTTACATAAAAGATAAGCGCCCCGGCTGCCTGCACTCCGGCCTTGAGATGTTCACACCCGAATCCTTCCAGAGAAAGGGTTTGGAATTGATCAATGAGCCTTTCCCGGCATCGTTGGTGCTCAAACGCTCTGTCTTCTAAAAAAGTTATTGATTTCTCCGACAACGCATCGATAATCACTGTAAAAAAGGGATCGGCTTTGGATGACTCCGGGAAAATGGCTTCACTGGGCGATACCCGCAACACTTCATCAACAACCGCACTTAAGTCCTGAGATTGGGATACCCGAAAAGTCCCCGTAGAAATATCCAGATAGCTGAATCCGAATGTATTGTTGTTGCGAGCTACGGCAAAAACATAATTGTCGGATTTTGCGTCTAAAAATTCATCGTCAACGATCATGCCGGGGGTAATGACCCGCACGACATCCCGTTTTACCAGCCCTTTGGCTGCGGCCGGATCTTCGATTTGGTCGCATATTGCAACTTTGTGTCCCTGGTCTATGAGACGGGCGATATATCCTTTGACGGCGCGGTAGGGGATACCGCACATGGGAATCGGAAACTCGTCTTTTTTGTTCCTGGATGTCAGAGTAATCTCGAGTATCCGGGATGCAACCTCGGCATCCTCAAAAAACATTTCATAAAAATCTCCCATTCGATAAAAAAGGATGGCATCAGCGTACTGCTCCTTTATGGACAGATACTGCTTTATCATGGGAGTTGCTTTGGCAAGACTCATAGCTACAATCGTTTCGGTCTGTTGAATTCGTGACTTTTTACGAGATCATCAAGCCTAAAGCTTGAATTCCTTATGAAGTGTTATGACCCCAGTTCCTTCATTTTAGTAACTCAATTTGGTTCATGTAGGTACATTTTGCGCCACCCCGAGTTCATACTATATATTGATTGTTTTTTCAACAAGAATACTATATGTGGCAAAATAAAATCGTGTTACGATTTTATGAAACTCCCGTCCCGCTGAAAGCGGGACGGGAGTTAATTCAGTCCGTGTTGATTCTCACAGACACATGCCTCTTTTCCTACTTTTACTAATAAAAACATTTATTAATGAAAACATCTCCTTTTGTCAATAACATTGTCAGTTTTTCTTGCATGCTACTGACCCGGACGAGCCGGAACCAACAAATATTTGCCACAAAGTCACAAAGACACAAAGGGGATATTTATTGTTTGCCTTAAACCGGGTGCGCCCGGTTGCAAACGCAACGCTTAAAGCACTGACGTACTTTTAACTATTCTTTCTTCGTGTCTTGGTGTCTTGGTGGCAATGAAAATAAATTTTGCCACAAAATACTAAATACTAAACACCAAACACCCGATGAATTCGGCTTTTTATGAATTCATTAATAAAGAACTCACCAGCCGGATAATGGCCTCGCCTGCGCCCAAAAGAATAACACACCCAAGCACGCTGCCTGCAATCATCAATGGATAACTGATCTGCTTGGGCAATTTTAAAAGCTTTGACAAAAGGACTCCACTCCACATGCCGCAACCCTTTAAGGGCAACATGGTAATCGTAATAACACCGGGGGTGCCTAAAAGTTGCAACCGCCGGAGAAATTTTGAGTGGCGGAAGCGCTCTTCTCTTTTTTCAGATTTTTGATAGAATTTCTTTATAAATAATCGATCTGAAACAGTATCATATAGATGATAAAATAATGGAATTTGAAGTGTATCCATCAGGACTACTACCGGTAACAATAAGAAGATTTTGTGTCCCAGCAATTGAGCGCTCAATATTGCAGCCGGCCTGCCCCCCAGAATATACAAAGGGATAAAATAGACCGCAAAATTGTCTGCAAGATTGGTTTTTAAATATAGTATCGCATCTACCATAATTTAAATCAGCAGTCGGGGAGTTTTTCCCATAATACTTGGTGAATTAGCGAAATGGATGATCAGATTTTAAAGCGTGTGCTGTTTGAGTATATTAAGGATCGTTAGAAAGAACAGACGTATTGCCAAAAGCTGCCATCGCAAGCGATCACGAGTCGTTCAGCAAAACAAACAATATTATTGTAAAAGCCTCTGTTCTTTCTTTACGAACCTTTATATACGAGTTTACACGGTTTAAAATATGATTATGCATTGAGCGTTCTCACAGCGAAAACTCCCCGACCCCTCGCTTAATTAAAAAATCGGAAACGGTTGTAAAGGTAAAGTCGTCCAATAAGCG
>JABMQM010000081.1 GCA_013203195.1 Desulfobacteraceae bacterium
CGACTGAGCTCACGCCGAAGTCTCAGGGTTGAAGACAGTCGAGTCGCTGGAGCGTAGCGGAAATCCCGCTTTGCGGGGCTGCAGGGTTCTTCAAATAATGGATTAGGGGAAATTTGACCAGGACAGAAAAATAGAACTTACGATTCAGGATTTGACAACTAAAGATAAAAAAACGAGACAAAGAGACTATGTACGTTCTTAACATAGTTGAATTCGTGACTTTTTACGAGATCACCATATATTGCATCCCCTGAAAATGTTCCGATAACCTTTCCAAGTCCTTTTGTTTGATACCTAAATCATCATTTCTTTTGCTGCAAGATCTATTTCTGCCCTAAATTCCATCTATAATTGTCCGATAGCCACATAGATCAATTACTATATATGGTATTTATTATATGCTTGACATACAAGATATATTGTCCTAATCAATTTTAGGCTTTGTCTCTTGCAACATACTGAATTTAGACATTGGGGAAGGAATCAAATGAGGACGAAAGTCGCTGTTGTAATAGTTATTCTGCTGGGGTCGCTATTATCGATATTTGCATCTGCATATACATATAACCCTTCTTTAAAAGATTCTTTGCCGATGCCTTCAAACACTCCATTGATGACATGCCTTAAATCAACAAAGTTAGAGGTGGCAGGCGTGCCCGTTTGGGAGATTTTAGGGGGTAGAGCCTTACTTATCATTTCAAAGATGTCAATTGATGCAGATGGAGCACCAAACGCCTACCATCCTGAAGATATAGGCATTGATTTTCTCTCAAACGGCGGGAGGCCCGGAAATTGGTGGGCGTTAGTAACGGATAACGGCCGCAAAGACGGCAGACCCGTTGTCCAAAATTCTTCAGCTCCCTTTCCCGGATTCTATATATCAACCACATCCTTATTTGATGCAACCAGGCCGAGAATAGATACGAAGCGCTACATTGATTCGCGCTTGGTGCCATACTTCGTCTTACCGAAGGGACGCTCCGGGGGAGCCCGGCTGGGTGATTTGGGAGTTGTCATAAACCTTCGAACACATAAGCTAAGCCCTGCTATATTCGCAGATAACGGCCCTAGTGATACAATTGGTGAAGGTTCAATACGTCTTGCAAATAATCTTGGAGTCAATTCCAATCCCAAAAATGGCGGGGTTAGTAGTGGAATTGCATATTTGGTCTTTCCAGGTTCAGGCAATGGGAGGCCCAAATCACCTGAAGAGATCGAATCCGAAGCAATGGAATGGTTTAAGCGTCTGGGAGGAATTGGGATGTGCAGAGATTGTTTGCAACTGAAATTGAAACAATTATAAGATTACCCGCTTTTTAAGGAAACAGCTCCATGCCGAACACCTTCCGGAAGACACTCCAGTTTTATCTGATCGACTGCAAAACCGCCCTCGGCAAGATCATCGATATCTTCATCATCTTCCTGAACCTTTTTATCTGCCTTATCCTGGTGGTCGAGACCTATCCCGTCTCCGAGGCAACCCGACAACTGCTCTGGCAATTGGAGGTGGTCATTGTCATTTTTTTCATCATTGAATATGTGGCCAGGCTTTATGCCTCACAGAACCGTCTCAGGCAGCTTGGGGATGTTTACAGCATCATCGACCTCATCGCTATCCTGCCCACACTTTCAGTGATTTTTTTGCCCCTAATCGGCATCACCCTGGACTTCGGCTTTATCAGATTCATTCGGGCTTTCAGGACCTTCAGGATATTCAGGTTCCTGAGATTCGCGGCAGACGGTGACTTTTTCTTCGGCAGCATAACGCCGCAGCTGCTCAAGGTCACGCGGCTCTTTCTCACCATACTGATGATATTTTTCATTTCTTCAGGACTTTTTTTCTATGTGGAAAGCGACCTTAACCCCAATGTGAAGAATTTTGGCGATGCGTTCTATTTTACCGTCGTCGCGCTGACGACCGTCGGATTTGGTGACATCATTCCCCTGTCGGATGCGGGGAAATGGGTCACCGTTTTGATGATACTTTCGGGCATTATCCTCATACCGTGGGAGATCAGCCAGATTGTAAAAGAGTGGATGCGCATGGCAACCAAAAAGGAGGCTATCTGTCCGAAGTGCGGACTCCGCTACCATGATGAGGATGCCTCCCACTGCAAGTCATGCGGCCAGGTTATCTACCAGGAATATGATGGCGGGTAAGTGCGGGATTGGGCAAACCGGCTATTGCCTGGGGTGAGATTATTTGTAGATCAGATCAAATAGTTTATCAGCGTTAGCTTTATCCAATCTCTTGAGTATTTTATACTCTTCAAGGGCGGCATCTTTTTGGCCTGAATAGATATATAAAATACCGATGTTAAAGTGGGCCGGTGCGAAATCAGGATCGATTCGAATTGACTGCTTGTATGCCGCGAGTTCCTCCTTGGATTTGCCCATAATCCCGTACGTAACCCCCATGTTATAATATGTATAAGGTATTTCGGGGTCGATTGCCAGTGCCCGTTTATAGGCATTGATAGCGTCCTGATACCTCTTTAGCTTGGCGTAGATGATTCCCATATTATAGTGCGAGGCTGCATAATCCGGCCAAATCCGCAACAGCTGTTCAAAAGCTTCTTTCTCATCGTCTAATCGCTTCTGCTCGCTGTATATTTCAGCCAGACCCAGGTAGGCCGGTCCGTAGTCCCGGTCGATGCCGACCGCCGTTTGATATGATTCAAGCGCCTCTTTGTGGCGGCCAAGTCCTTGATAGTATCTTCCAAGATAGTAGTGCGCCTGTGTCTTGTTCGGATCGAATCGAGTGGCCTCTTTAAACGCCTCGATGGCTGCGGACGGCTGTTCGAGTCCCACATAACAGCTTCCCAGGCCTAACCAGGCTTCGGCGTCGTCCGGGCTTTTTGCAGCAGCCTCCTTGTAATACTCCAGTGCTTTTTTATACTCTCCCTGGATAGAGAATTCGAAGCCTTTTTTACAAAGCTCTGCCGCCAGCCTGGGCTTTTGTCTGCTGACACTGTAAGTCCACTCCGACAAGGTCTTTGTGGTTTTTTCAGCCTTTAAGTTCAATACACTTTGACCGGTAACTGCAAAGTTTAAATTTTGACCGGATACCGAAATAAAGGCGACGACCCCGATAACCTTGCCGTGCATATTGATTACCGGACTGCCGCTGGAACCCATGGACACAGGCGCGGACATCTGAAAGGTTCTGCCGATGCCGGGAAATTCACGTACCGCAGAAACAATGCCCTCGCTGACGGTTTGATCAAGCCCAAGAGGGCTGCCGACCACGATGATCCGCTCGGCTATGGCGGGAACATCGGGGATCACCGTTACCCGGTAAACCCCTTTCTCCGGAATCTTTACTTTTACCTTGATCAGATCAGCGGCTTCGTTTTGTGCCAAAATCTCTTGAACAGGATATTTGTGCCCGTCATAGGTTGTAACCTCGGCCGCGTAAGCCCCCTTAAGGACGTGATAGTTGGTAACCAAATGCCCGCTTTTATCAACGAAAAAGCCGCTGCCGATACCGACCGGTTTCTTTTCCACATCATAAACGGTTATCTTGACGACGGCCCGCTGGACACTGCCCGTCAGTCGAACCAGATCTGCGTCCCAAGAAAGCGTTTGACCACGAAAAGAAAAGCAGCCGGTTATCAGAGACAACGTTAGAAGGCCAAGAGAAACTGTTTTGATATATTTTAAAATAGTTTTCATTTCTTCTAAAAAGGATATGGCAATGGGCTAAAGAATTCCGCGGTAATACGCCAGGCGCTCGGCATGCGGCTCGAATACATTTAAAAGCTGTGATTTTTCTTCTGCAGACAGCGGTTTGAAATTACG
>JABMQM010000082.1 GCA_013203195.1 Desulfobacteraceae bacterium
GGCTATTACCACTCCGAGCCATGAGTCGGTGCGGCGAGCCATGGCGATTCAGCTGATCATTAACCGTGAGTGGGGTTTGGCCGGGAATGAAAACATGTATCAGGGAAGCTTTGTGGTCGAAGAGCTGACCCGTCTGGTGGAAGAAGCGGTTCTAATGGAGTATGACCGGATTACCGAGCGCGGGGGTGTTCTGGGGGCCATGGAGACCGGCTATCAGCGCAGTAAAATTCAAGAGGAATCGATCTTTTATGAAAACTTGAAACATACCGGAGAGTTGCCCCTCGTCGGTGTTAACATCTTCCGAGACCCGGATGCCAACCTGGAGGAGTTGTCTGAATGTGTTGAACTTGCCCGGGCGACCGAAGCTGAAAAACAGTCGCAGTTGGGGCGCCTTGAAGCTTTCAAAAAGCGCCATGAGAAGACGGCCCCTGCGGCCCTGCAGCGTCTCCAGGAAACTGCCCTGTCCGGAAGCAACATGTTTGCCGAACTTATGGAAGCCGTCAAGGTGTGCTCTCTCGGCCAGATTACCCAGGCGCTGTATGATGTGGGGGGGCAGTATCGACGTAACATGTAAATATTTTCAGCTCATAAATGGTTATTTTCCCGATGAGCGGCGTTCTCCGCGGGTTTCCGCCCTCGACGTACTAAAGTACGCCTCCCCGCAACAGCGGGACAGGCGGGCGAAAACCCTTGCTTGTCCCGCCATAGCCCTTTTTTTGGGCGACGGCGGATGCGGCCTTGCTCATCAAAAAAATTGCTCATTTCTGAATTGGACACCCTTCGTGTTTATTTTGGATTCGTGGATGGACACTAGTTATAAAATCACTGCGCGATTTTATAAAACGTCCCGCTTAATGCGGGACTTAAACCTTATGCAAAATTATTGCATCATAAAATCAACGGATTTTTTTAACGCTAAGTTTCTTAATGGCTAAAGTGATCACCAAAATCGATTCTTCCTGCCTTAAAAAAATCATCCGGAAGGCAAAACTTCCTCAGCCGCCGGCTGATACCGCCTATCAGCCGACCTGTGTGTTTATGTTGCTCTTTGGCGAAGATGAGCCTCGAATTTTAGCAATCCAGAAATCTGACACCGAAGGATATCCGTGGCGGAATCAAGTGGCTCTGCCCGGCGGCCATGTAGAATTGAAAGATGCGGGTCCTGTTGATACCGCCTATCGTGAACTTGAAGAAGAGCTTAACATCACCCGCAATCAGGTTGACTTTATCGGTTCAATGGGACATTTTCAGACCATCAACCATAAAGACATCCAGGTGTTTATTGGCTTATGGAACGGAGAGGGACCCGTGCGGTTCGACGCAGATGAAATTGCCAGAGTGCTTGATGTACCTTTGAAAGCGCTTGTCAAAACGCATATTATGGCCGGCTTTCACGGTATCTCGCCGCCGACCGATGCTCTTGAATATCCTTTAAAGGATGTGGTCATTTGGGGTGTTACCGCCAGAATACTGCATCACTTCATAGAACTTTTGTATCCTTTTATTAATAAAAATCGATATCTTATTTAGTGTCTATTTAGAAAATTTATATGCGTATCGTTTTATCAGCCGGGTTATAGTGGAAACGATCACCGCGCAGCTCATTACCATTAATAGAACGGGAACCCAAATGTGCTCATGATACTCAAAGTATTCACGAACAACCGAGACACCGGCAAAAGCGAACAGCAAAACAAAAAACATGAATACAATCATAATTAAGCATGCTGCCTCAGAATCGTACCAGGGAACAATAATTTTTCTAAACATTGGGTTTTGATCTAGACGCATAACACCAAGCTTTTCAAATCATTCAGACTAAAAGGCAAAAATAATATAGTATTGCCAATTTATAATTAACCAGTTATTAAATCACGAAGCGACCAGTTAACTTTTAACACGCAAGCGACAACAAAAGCAATACACAGATGAAACAAGTTCAACACCAAAATAAAATCAGACTAATAAAATGGTTAGGCAGAGCTTGCTTCTGCGCGGTCTTAATGAGTTTAATGTGG
Source organism: Desulfobacteraceae bacterium (assembly GCA_013203195.1). Classification (GTDB taxonomy): domain Bacteria; phylum Desulfobacterota; class Desulfobacteria; order Desulfobacterales; family UBA11574; genus Desulfatibia_A. The sequence goes on from JABMQM010000082.1 coordinate 2,019, forward strand.
GGGTGCACTGTGGCACCAAAAAGACTTTTCATAAAGGACTTGTCGACTTCTTTCGATGCAGGAACTATCATTTCCACAAAAACGGGAGAAGCGGTATCTTTTGATGATTTATTGGCGGACCTGTTCGGAGCCCGAGTAATATATATAGGGGAGCGACATTTCGACCCGGCTCATCATCGCATTCAGCTTGATATAATCAAAGCGGTTTACCAGACTCATCCGAATCTAGTCGTCGGTATGGAAATGTTCGATCAGACCTACCAACCTATATTGGATCTATGGTCAGCCGGCGAACTGGATCAAAAGACGTTTTTAAAAAAGGTGCACTGGTATGCCAACTGGAAATATAATTTTGAACTATACAAAGATATTCTTGAATTTATCAAGCAGGAAAAGATCCGACTGGTTGGCCTGAATGTCCCTTTCCATATCCCTCCCAAAATAGCCGAGGGAGGTGTCGAGAACCTGCTTGACGATGATAGAAAGCACATTCCCCCAAGCATCGACACTTCCAACGAAGCTCACAGGGCGTATGTGGAGGAGATCTTCAACCAGCACCATGGAACCAGGATTGATAATTTTGATTTTTTTTACGAGGCCCAGTGCGTGTGGGAAGATACCATGGCGACCTCGGTGGCCCTTAATATGAAGGATGATCTGATGATAGTTATAGCCGGAAGCGGCCATATAATCCGCAAATTCGGCATACCGGACAGGGCCTTCAGGCAGACAGGTGCCGATTTTAGGACTATCTATCCGGCAACTGCCGGAGATGAAGCCGAGAGCGATTACGCCGATTATATCTGGGTAACATCCCGGGAAAAACCCCACCCCAAAAAATAAGCCGGAATATCTGTAATTCTTAAAAATCTTTAACCCAGATTACCACCATAGCACTATATATTGAAATTACTAATTGACAAACAACAAGATATTGCGTTATGAAAAGAACTGTTTTTGAAAACACACAGCTTCCCGACAACGTATCTGCCCGTCTTGTTGTAGACATTATTAGAAGCGAACGTATGCGAGACCTTTGAAATTTGCAAAGGTCTCGTCTGCAACAGCACGCATCCTTGAGACTTGTAAGACTAATTCGCTGTAGAGGTGACATCAGTGTTCGAAGAGATAAAAAAACGCCATGGAAGTGCTGTAGAGTTCGATTCGTCAAAAATCACCACAGCAATTGCAAAAGCCGGCAAGGCCACGGGAGAATTCGAGGAAAGGGATGCCCGCAAGCTGACGCTTCGCGTTTTAACCCTGGCGCACGAACTGCGTCTGGGCTCCATTCCCGAAGTCGAAGAGATTCAGGATATTGTTGAAAGAGTGCTGCTCGACTCGCCCTTTTATAAAACAGCCAAAGCATATATTCTGTACAGAGAACAGCATGCCCAGATCAGAAAGATTGCCACCAAGGCCAGCATTGATCTTGTTGAGCACTATATCAGGAAGCTGGATTGGAAAATCAAAGAAAACAGCAATATGTGCTATTCCCTCCAGGGCCTTAACAATTATATCTCTTCAGATGTAACTTCAGAGTATTGGTTGAACAGCATCTATCCTCCAGAGATCAGGTCTGCCCATATTAACGGCGATCTTCATATTCACGATCTTAGCCTTCTTTCCGTTTATTGTGTGGGATGGGACCTGCAGGATTTGCTTAAAACAGGTTTCAAAGGCGTTGAAGGTAAGGTCGAAAGTGCTCCCCCAAAGCATCTCAGATCAGCTCTGGGGCAAATCGTCAATTTTTTCTATACACTGCAGGGCGAGGCCGCAGGCGCCCAGGCTTTTTCAAACTTTGACACCCTGCTGGCACCCTTTGTACGCTTTGATAATCTGAATTACAAAGAGGTTAAACAGGCGCTTCAGGAATTTGTTTTTAACATAAACATCCCCACACGAGTCGGTTTCCAGACACCCTTCACCAACATTACCATGGACCTCAATGTACCTAACATCCTGAAAGACCAGCCGGTCATCATTGGTGGAACCGAGCAGAGCGAAACGTATGCCGATTTCCAGCCGGAACTGGATATGATCAACAGGGCCTTTGCCGAAGTGATGATGGCGGGTGATGCCAAGGGGAGAGTCTTTACGTTTCCCATTCCTACTTATAATATTACGGCCGATTTTGACTGGGACAATCCAAGCTTTGAGATGATCTGGCAAATGACGGGCAAGTACGGAATCCCCTATTTTTCCAACTTTGTTAATTCCGATCTTTCCCCTGAAGACGCCAGGTCCATGTGCTGCCGGCTGCGTCTTGACAATCGGGAGCTTTTGAAAAGGGGTGGCGGACTGTTTGGCGCCAACCCCCTGACCGGGTCGATCGGTGTGGTAACCATCAACCTGCCACGCATCGGATATCTTTCTGAAAACGAAGAAGACTTTTTATCGCGTGTAAAAGAAAAAGTGCATCTTGCCGCTGAAAGTCTTTCCATTAAAAGGAAGATACTTGAAAAATTTACGGATAGAAATCTCTATCCTTATTCCAAATATTATTTAAGAGCGATTAAGAACGGCAATGGGCTCTACTGGAAGAATCATTTTTCCACTATCGGCATAATCGGCATGAACGAGGCCTGTATAAATTTCATGGGAAAAGATATTGCCTCTGAGCCCGGACAGACCTTTTCACTGAGAGTTATGGATTTTATCCGCGACTTGATAGCAGAAACACAGGATACAACCGGCGAAATTTTCAACCTTGAAGCCACGCCTGCGGAAGGAACCTCATATCGCCTCTGCATGCTGGACAAAAAACAGTTCCCGGATATCCATTGTGCCAATGAAGCTGAATATCGCCAAGGAGCCGCTCCATACTACACCAACTCCACCCAGCTTCCGGTAAACTATTCCGATGATATTTTTGAATCCCTGATGCTCCAGGATAGTCTGCAGTCAAAATATTCCGGCGGAACGGTTTTCCATATTTTCCTCGGGGAACAGGTCACTGATACAGAGGTTATCAAAGGGCTGATCAAAAAAACAACCTCCAATTTCCGGCTGCCATATTTTACGCTGACACCTACATTCAGCGTATGTCCATCTCACGGCTATCTGGTCGGCAGACAGGACAAATGTTCGTCTTGCAAACAGGATACCGAAGTCTACTCAAGGGTGGTCGGCTATTTAAGGCCGGTTAAGCAATGGAATTACGGCAAGCAAGCTGAATTTGACACAAGAAAAACATTCAGGCTCGATTCCTCTTCCGCCCTCTAAAGTTGAATTCGTGACTCTTTACGAATTCATCAATCCTAACCGGAAAAGTCATAACAAATAAATATTTGCCCTAAATAACAAATAATTGAGAGATCGGGTAGTTTTCGCTGTAAGACCGCTCAATCGATAATCATATTTTAAAGCGTGTGAACTCGTATATAAAGGCTCGTAAAAAAGAACAGAATTTATTGTTATAATATTAAGTGGTTAGATAAACGGCGGGTGATCTCTTGCGATGATAGATTTTGGCAATACGTCTGTTCTTTCTAACGATCCTTAATACAC
>JABMQM010000010.1 GCA_013203195.1 Desulfobacteraceae bacterium
CGATAGGGGGGACCATTGGTGTCACTATAATGAACATTAATGGTATTGCCGTTGTCGAGAGCAATCTTGCCCGATCCCTGGATTTGCAAAAAAAAGAGATCAACCGGGTCTTTGATCCAGGCCAGTTTGCGAGCCCTGCCTTCCAGGACCTCGCTGTTGGCAATTTCATTACGATCATAGTAAGGTACGACGGTTTTACCTGCAAGTCGGCCTGTTATTTTTTCACCCTTGTATTTTGGAGAAAATGGAGCGAGATCGATTTTAAGAAGATCGTCAGGGAGGGTGAAAACCGGAACGTGATATTCAGCATCCGGATATAGACTCCCCTGCAATAACGGTTCGTAATATCCTGTGAAAAGTACCTGGCCGCGCTTGTCACGACCTGTAGATCTATAAACCAGATAGTTCGATTTAACAAAGGATTTCAGTTCTTTGGTTGATGGTTTTTCTCGAATAAAATCAAGAAAATATTCAAACGACATGATCATATGCGAGGCCGCAAAAGACTCCTTTCCGAACTTAAAAGTGCTCTCGGAAGGAATCTGCTTTAGGTATTTGATACTTTGCAGGATGCTGTGTTCTAATCCGTCATACAGCATGTCATCGGCAAATCCGGGATAGGAGGATGCAGAAAGCTTTTCCAGCGGATATTTTTTAACGGCGCATCCCGTCAAAAACAAAGCAAGCACGATCGTTAGCAATATAACCGCAATCTTTTTGTAGAAAAATGAATTGCTCATGATTAGGTAGTGTCCGCAGCCCCTGAGGTCGTACCTTCGCTATTTGTTCGTATAAAGGTCCCGCTTTTTCCGCCCGATTTTTTAAGAAGAAAAATGTCAGAGATGGTCATGGCCTTGTCGTAAGATTTGCACATATCATAGATCGTCAGCGCAGCAACAGATACGGCTGTCAGGGCTTCCATTTCAACACCTGTTTGACCGCAGATTCGAACCGTTGCTTCTATCTTAAATGCAGAAGCACCTTGCTCCGGATAAAAATCTACGGCAATATGGGTTATGTTGATTGGATGGCACATGGGAATAAGGTCTGACGTCTTCTTTGCTGCCATGACGCCGGCAATTCTGGCTGTTTCTAAAACATTCCCTTTTTTAACTTTTTGGTTTTGTATCTTTTCAAAAGTTGCCGGGTTCATGGCAATAATACCCTGGGCAACGGCAATCCGTTCAGAGGACTTTTTATCGGTTACATCTACCATGCGCACCTGCCCTTGCTCGTCGATGTGTGTAAATTCTTCCATAAATCACCCCTTTTTCCAGTCTATCCAAAAAAAAATTCTGTTTTGCTCGTAACCGTCGTTTTAATAGCATTTAAAGTGTCGGTAAGCACCTGAATAACAGTTTCCCGGATGTCGCCGGCAACCACCAGAAACATCACGTCATCTCCGACTGCCAGTTGTCGATTTGCATTAAACTCAACAAGAATATCAATTATGCCGGGTGTTTTTTGTTCGACGCGATCACCTGCGCCAGTTTTTCATTGTCGACGGAGATGGTCAATCCGGAGACTTTCCGGCCGTCTCGGGATGTGCTTCGAACGACACCATTATGACACAGAATCATTCCCGCCTGGTGGTAATCCGGGCGCTTTTTTATGTTGTTTATCAGACGAGATAGGCTCATAAACACTCCGCTCAATACTTGATGCTTAATGCTGGATACTGGATGAAAAAGGATGTTTATTTTATAGGTTTAGCATCCAGCATCCGGCATCGGTTTGCCTTAATTTATGTGATTGTGTCCACATCAACGCGCCGCTTTAAATCATAGCTTCGCCAACATATCTTCAGCTTTAGCCAGGTCCTCAGGCGTATTGATATTGAAAAAAGATAGTAAATCCGGATCCTGTTTTTTCAAAACTTGTTCCGGTATTTTTTTAACGCGCAGTTTTTTAAACATTCGGTCAATTTTAAGCTCCTGTTTTTCAAGCTGCCGAGTTGCGTGTTCAAGGCATCGCCTGGAATATACGGCACAGAGGGGCTGGAAACCCTCGGACGTTTCGGGAACCACAATGTCTATATGTGGAGCAATACCTGCAAGGATGGTTTCAATCAGGTTCTGCTTGATAAAAGGTGTGTCGCAAGCTGCGAAAAAGGCATAAGGCGTCTTCATATTAAAAAGGCCGGCGTGTACCCCTGTTAAAGAACTGCGGAATGGGAAAAGGTCTGTTACAATAGTTAAGTCCCATTCTAAATACGGGGCCGGGTCGTTGGTAACCAGAATAATGTCTTGAAACAGATTGCAGAAGACATCATAGATGCGGTCAAAAATACGCTTTCCGCCGACACGCACAAGGGATTTGTTGGTGCCGGAGAAACGCGTGTTTTGTCCGCCGGCCAGTATTATGCCAGTGCAAGAGTTGTTCATAGCAATATAAGCTCTTTAGAAGAGAAAATCGACTTTTGACGACTTCAGCAAGATTACAATAGAAAAAATATCAGGTAAAATCAAGGCAATTTCAGAGGTTTCGCCGACCGGCCGCATGCGCGTTGGTTGTAATTTATGCACGAATGATATAAATCCTTGATATTAAGTCGATGTGTAGTGTAAAAAAGATATTTTGACGAATAGCACGGGGGAGAAAATGAGTAAACACGATACAATTCTGGATGCAGCCGATATCGACCGGAGATTGACACGGATTACCCATGAAATTCTGGAAGTTCACAAAGGGGCAGACAACTTGACCTTGATCGGTATTCACACCCGGGGTGTTTATCTTGCCAGGCGGATCCGGCAAATGATTCAAACAATCGAAGGGATTGAAATCCCGACGGGCGATATAGATATAACCCTGTATCGAGATGATTGGACCAGGATCGGCCACCATCCGGTTGTGCAGGCCACAGACATATCTTTTTCCGTCAATGAAAAACAGATTGTTTTAGTCGACGACGTTCTGTTTACGGGCCGGACAACCCGGGCAGCCATGGACGCAATTATCGATTTTGGCCGGCCGGACAGGATTGAACTCGCCGTGCTGATAGATCGGGGTCACAGGGAGCTGCCGATTCAGGCCGATTATGCCGGAAAATTTGTAGAAACGAGGCGCTCTGAGACGGTGAATGTATTGCTGACAGAGCAGGATGGAGAGGACAGGGTTGTCTTAGAACGGGCATAAACGATGGGTACCAAAAAACATAAGGCCGGTGCGCCGCAGAGGGTTAAGGTCGGAATTGTTTCGGTCTCAAGCACCAGAACACTGCAAAATGATAAAAGCGGTCTCTGGATAGGCAAGCGGGCTCGCAAGGAAGGGCACGAAGTTGTGTTGCACTTGGTTGTGCCTGACGATGCCGAAACCATTACCCGGACTGTCCTGGAGGCTGTTCGTGACCATAAAGCAGAGGCTGTACTCCTTACCGGGGGTACGGGTATCAGCAGTAAAGATGTTACCATTGAGGCCGTGCGCCCGCTGTTTGCAAAGGAGCTCACAGCATTCGGCCCGCTGTTTTCCCAGCTCAGCTTTGAACAGATCGATTCTGCCGCCCTGCTGTCCCGCGCCACGGCAGGAGTTTTTGAAAACACCATCCTGTTTTGTATGCCCGGCAGCCTGCAAGCCTGCAAGCTGGCCTGCCAGGCTCTTATCTTTCCCGAGTTAGGGCATCTTGTAAAGCACATC
>JABMQM010000083.1 GCA_013203195.1 Desulfobacteraceae bacterium
CCCTTAAAAACGCGCTTGCCGCCAGCCAGCTCAACATTGATTCCAAGACAGCCGCCCAATTTCTGCAACGTTCGGATATTGATCCTGACCGTCGTGCCGAAACTCTAAGCGTTGCTGAGTTTGTCAAATTAAGCAACACTCTGAGCGAGGCAAAGCTTGATTAGACAGGGGTCGGGGATCAGTATTCAGCCTTTTTCTTTTTTGGTTTTACGATAATGACTGCCGCCTTGCTATTGTCCAGGTATTGCCTGGCAAGCGCCGACAAATCTTCTTTTGTAATCGAAGCATAATCCGGCATTATTGTCCGGCTCCATTCCAGCTGCTTAGGATATTGTTCCGAGCCGTTGAGAACCGTATTCAACCAGTAGTTATTCTTACGCTTCATATCTTTAATGCTGGTGAGTGTTGGATTCACGGCCCGTCTCAACGCGTCCTGGGAAGCACCATTTTCAGCAAGATCCGCTATTAATTTCTTTACAACACTAACAACCATATCGACTTCTTCAGGATCGACATGTATCATGATCTGGAAGACGCCATATCCCGGGTAAGCTCGTTTAGGACTGTTAAAAGCATATGCGGAATAGGCTGCTCCCAGTTTTTCCCGGACCTCCTCACGAAGTTCGTCAGAAACGATCTCTGCCAGGACAGCAAAACGGCGTGTTCTTCCGATATCCCACAAATCTTCTGATGGGTAGGCGATAACTACAAGGGCCTTGGGTATTTCTGTCTCAACCGGTATCAACAGAGATTGATTAACCGGAAATTGAGGTGACCGTGATGACTTTTCTTTGGATACGCTTGGCTTTTCAGAAAGATTGCCAAGATATGTAGATGCTGTTTTTACTACATTTTCGACATCAAAGTCTCCCACTATCGAAACTTCAATATCTTCCGTTTTCAATGCAGCGTCGAACCACGATCGCACATGATCAAGGGTCGATCGGTTGAATCCTTTGTAATCAGGAAGACCGAAGCGGCTGTCGCCCCCGGCAAGAAAGCGTTTGCCGGTAAGTTCCATAGCCCCCTCGATGGAACTTGCGAGTCTCTGGTATTGTTGTTTGAAGCGTTCCATGGAAAGAGTATAGGCATCTTCCCGAAAACCTGGATCAACCAGATGGGCGTATAGCAACTGAAAAAGCAGGGGCACTTCTTCGGGAACAGTTTTGCCCGTGAAATAAAAGCGGTCTTCCCCAACACTGAAATTGACCGTCGTATTTTTCCCAGCCATGGCCAACTCTATTTCATCCTTGTCGAGTGTGCCGAGTCCGCTTTCATTAATCACCATTGTGGCAAGAGAGGCCAGCCCGGCCTTGTCGGCAGGTTCGGCAGACCGGCCCATACCAAAAGCAAGCTTAACCAAAACTTCATCAGCCTCAAAATCTGTCTTTTTGAGGTTCAGCCGCACCCCGTTTTCAAAGTCAATCTGGACAATTCCAAGATCAGGCAATGCTGATCGATTTACAATCCGGCCTGCTTTTGCAGGTTCGGAAAGATAAGGAAACATCACTGCTTTAGATTCAGGCGGCCTTGATACTGCAACTTTATGGCTACTGTTATAGGTTGCCAGTATCTGCTGCTCAGGTTTTTTGTCCCTGCCGGTCAGATCGGCATTGCCCGTTACAAGGACAAGTCTATGGTTGGGCGACCACGTTTTTTTGAAAGCATCGTGAACATTTTTTAGTGTCAGGGATTTGAGCAACGGTGTAAAAAGTTCTTTTTTCTGTGAAGGCGACATGAAAACCCTGTCGGCGTTCAGTGACCACATTATTCTACGTGCCAGATGCTGGCTGTCGCGTGTCGGAGCCTTTTTAACCGCCTGGTCAAGTTCTGAAAGAATATTCTTTTTCACCCTTTCGAGCTCTGATTTCACAAACCCGTATTCCAATGCCTGTCGTAAGGTTTGTTCGATAAGCACAAGTGATTTCTCCCAGTTCTCCGGACTGCTCTCGGCAGATATGTCGGCATATTTAATTTGGTGTAAAAAAATACCGGAACTGACAGCAGCCGAAGTAAAAGGGGTGTTCGGTTCGCCGACCAGTCTGTCCAGCCTGTTCTGAACAATTCGGTCGGCAATATTTGCCGTCAACAAACTGCTTTGAAGGGCGAGAGAATCCGGCTGCCTTGGAATCTTTTTCATAACTTCAACGCTTATTTGGGTATTGCCGGCTTCCTGTTCAAAATGGTAGAACGATTTTACCCCCTTATGGTGAATTGGTCCTAAGTCGGGCTGTGGTTCGGGAGGTGCCCGGGGGGATAAAGATGAAAATTTATCTTCGATAAGCGACGGCGCCAACTTAACGTCAAAGTCCCCCATCATAACAAGTATCATTTTTTCCGGCCGGTACCATGTATTGTAAAAAGCTTTAAGCTGCATGCTATCGGCATTGCGCAGAACTTTTTCAACACCGATTGGAAGTCTCTTCGATATTTTTGAGTCAGGAAACTCGAACTTCATCGTCGCAACATGGGTTCGATACGACGTTGAATCCCTGGTTCGCTTTTCAGCCAGAACTACTCGCCGCTCTCTGACAACCTCTGACTGTAAGAGAAGCGCACCTTCGGCATAGTCTTGCATTACAACCAGTCCTTGCTCCAGGCTTGCCCGGCTGCTTTCAGGCAGCAGGATATCATAAACGGTTTGATTATAGCCGGTATGAGCATTGGCATCGGGTCCAAATTGCATCCCGATGCTTTGGAAATATTTTACAAGTTCTCCGGGTTTAAAGTTCGTAGAACCGTTAAAAAGCATGTGTTCCAGAAAATGAGCCAAGCCCTGTTGAGAGTCTGATTCACTTGTTGAGCCTACTTGGACATTCAAGTGCATACTCACCCTGCCTTTGGGCTTATGATTTTCCAGTAATACATACCTGAATCCATTCTTCAGTGTTCCAAATACAACGGCAGGGTCCGGCAGAAGATCGCTCTTTTCATGGGGCCATGCATTTAAATCGTCGATTTTTTCAGAAGCAGCGGCGGCATTGGAAAGATGGATGGGGGAATTTTGAAAGAAAAAGCTGCTGTGGTTGTTGCCAACACCTTGTTTGCCGGAGAAAAAAAATAATGCAGTAACTATAATTGCAGCCCACGTGCAAAACCTTAGGATAAAAGGGCCAAATCGTTCTTTGGACATAATTTTACTCCTGCCATCTTGAATATGTTATCAAATATATCTATTACCCTAATTGTTCCACAACACAATTAGGTAGGGGCCAGGGATCAGGGCTCAGGGGGCAGAAAATGAGTTTTGCTTTATGAGTTACATCTCATTTAGACTGGCGTTATAAAATTCAGATGGAATCTGTTACCTGACCCCCGACCCCTGACAACTTTCAATTGAGGCATTACTTTTTACGCAACCGCCATAGATAATATAAAACAAGTTATAGAAATGACAATATCTCCGGAAACTATTTTCGATGAGAAATAAAAAGCCTTCAGTCTGCTCGCTCAAAATATTAAACAGACTGAAGGCTTTTTAAGGGCTGCAAAAGCGGTCGTCGCAAGAATACCAAGCATAGAACCCTAACCGAGTCAAAACTCAATTAGGTGTTATCCGTTATTGGTTTTAGGTAAAATATAAACGGAATGTCCTCAGATACCGGCGACTACTTCTTCACATAAAGGCCGCGCGACTTTGCAGCGATCATACCTTTGTTTGAAAGCTTGTAAAGCGCGTTGCTAAGCTGTCTGGGATTAAGTTTTGTTTTTTCTTTCAGTGCAGCGACACTAATGCCTTTACGGGCTATTTTAATAGCGCCAAATACGGTTTCCAGAACAGTAGCTTTTGTCTTAGATGCAGTTTTTTTTGCAGGAGCCTTTTTCTTCGCCACGGCTTTTTTCGCGCGGCCTTTATGTGAAGAAGTAGTCGCCGGTATCTGAGGACATTCCGTTTATATTTTACCTAAAACCAATAA
>JABMQM010000084.1 GCA_013203195.1 Desulfobacteraceae bacterium
ATTGAGGATGAATTTTGGGCAACAGATATAAAGATGGACGCACAATAATTTAATTATTTTAGTATCAATACAAATGCGACAAACTATAGTTAGCTTCGTACTTTAAAAGAATATCCAGTATCTCGGGAATATAATCATCAGCTTTGCCGGCATTAAATCTGCACGAACCTGCCGCGCGATGTCCACCGCCTTCAAACTTTGAAAGCATCAGGCCGACGTTGACATTACAGTTTTTATTAAAAATATTATGCCCGACACTGACGGCAACTTTTTCCCCGGCGTCACCGGCATAACGGATCTTAACGCTCACAACCGTTTCGGGAAAAAGGGCATAGATCAGAAACCGATTTCCGTCCGGGGTTTTATCCAAAGGGCGAAAATCTGTAACACACACATGTTGCATCGATTGCGTGTACTCGTCTAAATAGACTTTATATTGTTTGTTTTGCGCATCCACAACCCGGCACCTTTTTGCGACACCCGCATCATCAATAATATTGTCAATTCGCAGCCTTCCGAGCAATTCAACCAATCTGTTCCAATAGCGCTCCTCGGCAGCATCATGTCCAAAAATCGTCATGGATAGCAATAAATACGGGTGCTTTTCAGGATAGAGCACCTCATCCATAGATAAATCCGCCGCATCAATTTTATCAGTCTCATTGACCAGTTCACTGTAATCGCGTTGCAACATATGCTTATAATACTTAAAAACGACATGTGCCGCCGAAGGGGCCAGCTCAAAGGCACCTTTAAACGGCCTGGTAATTCTGTTGGTATAATGGTGATCGAACCACAGGCTGCAGCCTGCGTCGTAAGGCAAGTTTGCAATGATGTCGCCCTTGCGTATGTTAACCAGGCCTTTTTGAATATCATTGGGCTGCACCCATTTTACAGGCTCTGTAATTTTTTCTGCTTCCTTAAGAAGCACGGCGCAGACAATCCCGTCAAAATCCGGTCTGGTAACAATTCGCATCTACAAACTCCTGTCAGGGTAAGAATCTTCAATCATTGATATTATAAAGTTACAACAGCAGACTTGCAACTTATATTCTGATTGACTATACCAGTAGAACATAGGATATAAAATCTTCGAATCCCAATTAGTTTCCATCCGCTACAAGGAGAAGCAGTCCATGATACACTTACAAGCCGTTGATCTAAGCAAAGCAAAAACAGAGACACTGGTAATTCCTGTTTGTGAAGATAAAGACATCCATGATGACCCAACCATTGCTGCACTTATCCTCAGGGCCAAAAAGCTAAAAGAGTTCAAGGGCAAAAAAGGCGATCAAATCGCCTTTTATAATCTGCCGGATGTTAAGATCGTGCGCTTGATGTTTATAGGGCTGGGGAAATTGGCTAAAATCGATTTGGAAGCAATGCGGGCCATGGCAGGCACGGCCGTTAAGGAGTGTATCAAAAAGGACCTTTCAGAAGTGCTGATTGCTGTTCCGTCGGCTGCAAAAACAAATTTGCCGGATCAACCGCTGCTTACAGCGCTGACGGAAGGGGCCTGCCTGGGGAACCATCTGTTTGATAAATACAAAAAAGAAAAAAAACACAAGCCCCTCAAAAAAATCAATCTGCTTGTCAAAGCTGCTGCTGCCAAAAAACACCGCAAGCTATCGTCACGTATCGCAACCATCTGTCAGGGTACGGCCCTTGCAAGAGAATGGGTCAACACACCACCCAACGAGAAAGTACCCGAACAGTTCGCGCGATCGATTGCCAGGCTGGCCCGCCGCGAAAAACTCAAAGTTACCGTATGGGGCGAAAAAGAGCTCAAACAGCAAAAGTTCGGCGCACTGCTCGCGGTTGCCGCCGGAAGTCAGCACAAACCCCGCTTGGTAATTCTGGAACATAAACCCCACAAGGCTCAAAAGGCCATCGTGCTGGTGGGCAAAGGCGTTACTTTTGACTCCGGTGGTATCAATCTTAAGCCTTCGGCCGGTCTGGAGGACATGAAAATAGACATGTCCGGTGCGGCGGCGGTAGCGGCAACCCTGATTGCCGCCGCAAAGTTAAAATCCAAGGTTAACCTCGTCGGCATCATGCCGCTGGTGGAAAATATGCCGTCAGGGCAGGCCTCCCGGCCTGGAGACATCATCAAAAGTTATGCCGGCACAACCGTGGAAATCGGCAACACCGATGCCGAAGGACGGCTGATATTGATCGATGCACTGGCTTACGGGCTCAAAAAATATAAGCCCCGGACCATCATTGATTTGGCAACCCTGACCGGAGCATGCATGGTGGCTCTGGGCGAAAAAATTGCCGGTGTTTTTTCTTTTGATGATAAATTGGCCCAAGAGATTGTCTCGTCCGGAGAGAAGACCTATGAGCGCTGCTGGAGAATGCCGCTTCCCGAAGATTATAAAGAACTGCTCAAAAGCAATTTTGCTGATTTGAGCAATATGAGCAGCACGCGCTATGGCGGCGCCATCACCGCGGCCTTGTTCCTTGCAGAATTTGTAGGCAAAGCCCGCTGGGCGCACATCGACATTGCCGGCCCCGTCTATGGTAAAAAAGAAACCGCTTACTGCGGCGCCGGCGGCACCGGCTTCGGCGTACGACTGCTCTGCGACTTGCTTGAGGTGTAACCCTAATTGATCGTAAACAAAATGGCGGGTATTTTGCGGTTCAGGGCTGCTGACGGTCTCTTACGATAAGGGCACCTACCGGGCATATATCAACACAAACCGTGCAGCCCTCGCATTCCAATTTGGACTCATCATCCTGGCCATAAAAGCTGATTATAGTCTGAAACCCTCGTTTGGCAAAGGTTAAGACTGACTGGTCGTGATGCTGGCGGCAGACATAGGTACACTTGCCGCACAAAACGCATCGATTGGGGTAATAATCCAAACAGGGGTGCTCCTGGACGATTTCCGGCTCCTTAAGGTATTGTTCAAGCTTTTTGGGCTTCAAGCCGACTTTTAAGAATTTGGCGATACGCTGCAACTCGCATTTTTTGTTGGCCTGACAGTTTTTGCAGTCGACGCGGTGTACTGAAAGCAGCAGGCGCAAGGCCGAACGCTGCAGTCGTCTGACCGCCTCCGTGTCGGTTTTGACGACCATATTTTCTCTGACCGTTACGACACATGCAGCCACGGGCTTCTCTTGCCCCTCAATTTCAACAAAACACATCCTGCACAGAGACGAAGGATACTTCATCTCTTCAACATAGCAAAGGTTGGGGATGTAAATATCGTTGTTCAAGCAGGCCTGAAGCAGCGTCGACCCTGCTCCGGCTTCAATCTCCCTGTCATCCACCAAAATTTTTGGCATCTTATGTGGTCCTCATTATGTTTTCTCCGGTGGCTTCTCAATAATGGGAACCAGATCCGGAGGAGACACTTTTCTAACAGCATCATATTCGGGAGGACAAGCAACCACGCACTCGCCGCATTTTACGCAGAGCTCCTGGTCAACACCCTTCTTGCGATTTCGGGTAGTAAATACAGCGTCAACCGGACAACAGGTAGCGCAGGCGTCACAGCCCCGGGCACATAAATCCAGATCAAAATAAAAAGCGGTCAGTGCCCGGCACATCAGCGCCGGACAGCGCTTTGCGTTAATATGCGCTTCATATTCATCCCTGAAGTACTTAAGAGATGTAATCACCGGGTTGGGAGCGGTTTTACCTAAGCCGCACAGAGAGCCGTTTTTAATATCGGCGCTCAGAACCTCGAGCTGTTCCAGGTCTCCCTCGCGTCCTTCACCCTTGGTTAAGCGGTCCAGTATTTTGAGCAGGTGGTGGGTTCCGATCCTGCAAAACGTGCATTTGCCGCAGGATTCATGTTGGGTGAAATCGAGAAAATACCGGGCGACTTCCACCATGCAGGTATCCTCATCCATCACCACCATGCCTCCCGACCCCATCATGGCCCCGGCTGCCGTCAGGGAGTCAAAATCAATAGGAGTATCCAAAAAATCTTCATTCAGACATCCGCCGGAGGGTCCTCCGATCTGCACAGCCTTGAATTTTTTGTTGTTTGGAATGCCACCGCAAATGTCAAAGATAAGAGTGCGCAGCGAAACCCCCATGGGAATTTCCACCAAACCGGGATGGACAACATTGCCGACAATGGAAAAAATCGCCGTGCCGGAGCTGTTCTCGGTGCCGATATTGCGGTACCAGTTGGCGCCATGATTCAGAATAGGTGGAATCGAGGCCAGGGTTTTGACATTGTTGATGACCGTCGGTCGGTCCCACAGACCTTTCTCAACGGGAAACGGCGGCCGATGCCGGGGCATACCCCTGTAACCTTCTATAGACCGAAACA
>JABMQM010000085.1 GCA_013203195.1 Desulfobacteraceae bacterium
CTGATTATCCATTGAGCGGTCTTACAGCGAAAACTCCCCGACCCCTCAATTAATTAAACGCAGCTTCCACCATGGTCAGCACTTCCTGGTCATCGTAATGGAGAATAGAAGCTGCGCCGGTGGGGCAGGCCACGGCACACGACCCGCAGCCGGTGCAAAGCGCCTGGTTCACCTCGCAGACCACCCGGTCTTCAAAAAAACTAATGGCCTGATAGGGACAGGCCTTCAGGCACAGCTGACAACCTCTGCAAAGCTGTGCTTCTATATTGGAGACGATAGCGTTACCAAGAATTTTTTCCTGGGATAATAGTGTCGCCGCGCGTGAGGCCGCTCCCAGGCCTTGCGCAACGGCTTCATCAACAGGTTTGGGTGCATGCGCCAAACCGCAGACAAATACCCCTTTGGTAGAAAAATCTATGGGCTGAAGTTTGACATGGGCCTCTACGAAAAAACCGTCATCATTGACCGGCACCTTGAACAGCTGGGAAACCGGATTTTCCCGCGGTGCTACCATGGCGGTGGCCAGAACCAGCATGTCCGGTCTTATTTCGATCTCACGCTGCAGCACATAGCTGGTACAGCGGAGGTTCAGGCCGTTGGGGTCTTTGGAAACGGTCAAGTCTTTGTCAAAGTCATAACGAATAAATGCAATTCCTTTGGCACGGGCCTCACGGTACAGTTCCTCCCGCAATCCATAGGTGCGCATATCCCGATATATAATGAAGACATCCATTTCGGGCTTTGTTTCCTTTAATTTGAGCGCACTTTTGACTGAATGCGTACAGCACACTTTGGAGCAGTATGGTCTCTCGGTGATGCGTGATCCCACACACTGAATAAAGACCGCCGCATTGATCTCATTTAAGGCCGGATCATCATCAATAAATTTACGATCCAACTCCAGAGCGGTCAGAACCCGTGGATCTTGACCGTAAAGATATTCGTTGGGTTTGAACTCCCGGGCACCTGTGGCAATAATCGCTACTCCGTGTTCGATCACCTGCTCCTTGCCGGCGGTGTCAACGACGGTTTGAAAATTACCCACAAACCCCTCTACTCTCTTTACTTGGGTATTGGTCAGGATTTCGATGTTGGGATCGGATTCAATCTCTTTGATGAGACCGGCCAGATTTTCCTGAACATCTTCACCCTGCCAGGTTTCATACAGGTTTAAGGCCTGTCCTCCCAGAATATCGTTCTTTTCAACGAGATACGCCCGGTATCCCTGGCGGGCCAGGTTCCTGGCCGCGGTAATGCCGGCAAGGCCGCCGCCCACGATCAGGGCCGACGGGTTCATTGCTATCTCCGGCTCGGGCAGCTGTTCAAGCAGACTTGCTTTGGAGGCCGCCATACGGACCAGATCTTTGGCCTTTGCGGTGGCATCTTCCTTATGATCGCTGTGAACCCAGGAGCATTGATTGCGAATGTTGGCCATTTCAAAAAGATATTTATTGATACCCGCATTGAGGACCGTTTCTTGAAAGAGCGGTTCGTGGGTGCGCGGCGAGCAGGCCGCCACCACAACCCGGTTCAGCTTCTGCTCCTTAATAATCTGGGTGATTTGTTCCTGAGTGTCTTGGGAGCAGCTGAAAAGATTCTCATCGGCATAGACGACATTCGGAAGTGTTTTGGCATACTCGACAACCGCGGGGACATCTAAAAACCCGCCGATATTGGTACCGCAGTTACATACAAACACACCGGTCCGCGGAGCCGCTCCCCGTACGTCAGTCTCTTCGGGGGTTTCCTTGGTCCGGATCATCGACCCGCGGGACTCGGCCAGAACGCTTTCTACCATTGCCGCCGAAGCGCTCGATTCAATCACCGACTGGGGAATGTCCTTGGGGCTTTCAAACGTACCGCACACAAAAACACCCGGTTTGGATGTCCGCACCGGTTCAAAGCTGCTGGTCACGACAAGCTGGTATTGATCAAGTTCAATATCCAGTTTTTGAGCCAGGGCCAGGGCATCTTTTGACGTACTAAAGCCTACCGATAAAACCACGATATCAAAGGTTTCTTCAATCCGACGACCGGTTTCGTCAGTGTAAACAACCAGCAAATTGCCCGTATCGCCGTCCGGAAGAATCGTACTGATTTTTGATTTCACAAAACGTACGCCCGCTTCCTGGGCCCGGTTGTAATAACGCTCGAAATCCTTTCCGTGGGTGCGCATATCAATATAAAAAATGGCGGTGTCCAGCTCCCCCTTCTGATGCTCCTTGGCTATAATGGCTTCTTTGATGGAATACGTACAGCAGACCGCCGAACAGTACGGCTGTGAACCAGGGTGCATATCTCTGGAGCCCACACATTGAATCCAGGCGATTTTCTGCGGTTCTTTGTGATCGGACGGCCGTACCACATGGCCGCTGAAAGGTCCGGTCGCCGCCAGAATGCGTTCAAACTCCAGGCTGGTTACTATGTTGGGAGATTTTTTGTAGCCATAGGTATCATAAACGCCGGGATCATAAACGCTGCACCCGGGGGCGATCAGCACAGCCCCGGCGTGAATGGTTAGTTCTTTGGGCTGATCATCAAAGATTACGGCGTCAGCAGGACAGAATTTTTCACAGGCCTTACATTTGCCATTTTTAAAGTAGATACAATTTTTTTCATCAATGGCGTACTTCAAGGGAACCGCCTGGGCGTATTTCACATAGGCCGCCTTACGCTTGCCAAGACCGGCGTCATATTCGTCGATCACCTTTTTGGGGCACTTTTCGGCGCACACGCCACAGGCGATGCACTTTTCCATGTCAATATACCGGGGGTGCTGCAAAATATTAATTTCAAAGTTGCCTTCCTCCCCGGAGACACTCATCACCTCTGATAAGGTTAAAAGCTCTATGTTTAAATGCCGGCCGACCTCGCCCAGTTTGGGTGAGATGATTCACATGGAGCAGTCATTGGTAGGGAAGGTCTTGTCCAACTGGGCCATGATAC
>JABMQM010000086.1 GCA_013203195.1 Desulfobacteraceae bacterium
CACGAAGCAGGGGTAAAAAGGCCCGCTCTGCTTGAGGAGCGCTACGCTTTAATATCGCGTCGCTTAAGGGAAAAAATCTTTTTATCAACACCCCTCAAGGCCGTTAGGCCGCTCCTCAAACGAAGTGCTACTCAAGCGCAGCGCTCCAATACCTAATAACCAATAATTTTACCTGGATTCAAGATGTTATTTGGATCCAGGGCAGCTTTGATCCGCCGGCTGTACACGATAGTCGCCTTGCCGGTCTCCTTTTCTAAATAATGGGATTTGGCGGTGCCGATGCCGTGCTCGCCGGAGAGGGTTCCCCCCAAAGCGAGGGCCTTGTCAAAAATAGCATCAATGGCTGACTCCACCCGCTGCCATTCGGCTTTATCGCGGCGGTCCGTAAGAATCGTCGGGTGCAGATTCCCGTCTCCGGCATGGCCGAAAGTGCCGATTAATATATCAAACTTCCGGCTGATATTCTGCATGGCCCGCACCATATCGGGTATTTTGCTTCTGGGAACGGTGGCATCTTCCAGAACCACGGTCGGCTTTAACTTGGCAAGCGCTGAAAGCGCACTGCGTCGGGCCTCCCATACTTTGTCTCTTTCGGCCGCATCCTTTGCCACGCGGATGGAAGTCGCCCCCATTTTACGGCACAAAGATTCAACTTTTGCCGCGTCTTCTTCCACCTGGGCCGGATGGCCGTCGACTTCTATCAGCAGCAAGGCGGCCGCATCCACCGGCAGCCCGGCCCGGCTGAAATCTTCCACGGCGCGGATGGTAAAGTTGTCCAAAAATTCCAGTGTTGCCGGGACAATCCGATTGGCGATAATCGCTGCGACGGTTTCGGAAGCTTTATCGATATGGTCGAACACGGCAAACATGGCTTTTTGACTGGCCGGAGGTGGAATCAGTTTTAAGGTGATTTCATTGAATACCCCCAGAGTTCCTTCAGAACCGACCAGCAGTCCGGCCAGATTGTAACCGGTGGCGCATTTTACGGTTTTAGAGCCTGTGATGACCGGTTCACCGTTTACATCAAAAAACTCCAGCTTCATTACGTAGTCACGCGTAACGCCATATTTAAGGCCTCGCAACCCCCCGGCATTTTCCGCCACATTCCCGCCAATGGTGGAAACAGCCTGGCTTCCGGGATCAGGAGGATAAAAAAGACCCTGGGCCTCAACGGATGCAGCAAGTTGTGCCGTTACCACCCCCGGCTGTACAACTGCGTACATATCTTCCGGGTTGATTTCCAGTATTTTATTGAGCGCATTGGTCAAAACCACCACACCTTCAGGCGAAGGAATGGTTCCGCCGCTCAAATTGGTGCCGGCGCCACGCACGGTGAGCGGCAGCCTGTTTTCATTGCACAATCGTACAACCTGACTTAAGGCCTTGCCGCTGACAGGACGCAGGGCGATTGCCGGCACAACCGGCTCCAGAACAGCGGCATCATAAGAATAGGTTACCAGGTCCGCCATGTCTGTGAGGACATTTTCATGCCCCAGTACAACTCGAAATTCTTTAAGCAGGGCAGGGCTTATCATGATGTTTCCTCATTTAAATTGATGGTTTCGTATTTGCAAAAACTATCTAACAGTTAATCACTTATCAAGCAACTTCTCAATTAAGGTTGTAGTTTCCCGACGATACATTACTATTCGTGTTGACAGCAATAAATTCAACATTATAGCATTGGTGTGGCTGTTGTTCCTCAAGCTTCACATCCATAAACTTATAATAATTGATTGATAATACAAGGAAAATCTATGAAGAACCCAGACCTAATACAACAAATGAGAGAACGAGCTGAAGCTGTTCAGGCGATTGTATCTATCATTGGAACTATGAAAGACGCCTGTCAGTACGCCGTGGCTATAACTAAAAAACAGGGAGGCCGGACTGTTGTAGCCGCGGGATTAAAAACCAAAGAGCAGGACTATTTGAAAAACGAGTGCGAATCATCCGGGCTTAGGCTGCTGGAATTTCCCTTAAGGCCGCATGCCAACGAAATCCACACATCACTAACCATTGTTGACGGGGGCGTCGCTGAAACCGGAACTCTGGTTCTGGATTCTACATCAGAGGATGTTCGCATTGCTACAATGCTTGCAGAAACCCATGTAGCTGTATTACCCGCTTTGAAAATAAAACCGGACACCACGGCCCTTGAGAACGAACTGAATGCCGTGCTGAAGGCGGATGTTCCATCATACACCGCGTTTATTACAGGTGCCAGTAGAACGGCGGACATCGAAAGGGTTCTGGCCATCGGTGTTCACGGTCCCCAGGAATTGCATATTCTTATCATGGAGGAGAACAAAGCATGATCAAAACAGCCCAGGATATGAAGTCATATAAAAAACAGCTCAAAGAGGCCCTGGCGGACAAATTTCTCAGATCTGCTTTAGACAATTTCAATACGGCCTACAGGGAAAACCGCCCTATAGTCTATGAAGGTGTAGATTTCGAGGGACTAAAAAATGAAATTGCCGCGGGCAAGGATGCTGCCCTGCCTCACCTTATTGAAATGTTTGAAGAATTTAAAGCCAAAGCCGAGGCTGTTGGCGCTAAGGTGCATACGGCCAAGGATGCCCGGGAAGCCAACCAGATTATTGCTGCCATTGCAAAAGACAACCGTGTAAAAAAAATCATCAAAGCAAAATCCATGACAGCCGAAGAAACCTTCCTTAACGACCATCTGGAAAAAGAAGGCTTTACGGTGACGGAAACCGATCTGGGGGAATGGATCATCCAACTGCGGGGCGAGGGACCGTCCCATATGGTGATGCCCGCCATTCACCTTTCCCGCTACCAGGTGGGCGATCTGTTTGCCGAGGTAACCAGGGAAAAACAAGAGTCAGAGAATATCGATAAACTGGTGAAAGTTGCACGAAAACAGCTAAGACCGGCATATCTGGAGGCGGATATGGGGATCAGCGGGGCCAATTTTGCCATTGCTGAATCCGGGGCCTTAGGACTTGTTACCAATGAAGGCAACATGCGCCTGGTAACCACCTTTCCCAAGGTTCACGTGGCTTTGGTCGGTTATGACAAGTTGATCCCCGATTTGAAATCAATGTTTCGAATTCTAAAAGTCCTTCCTAGAAACGCCACGGGCCAGGCCATCACTTCTTATGTTACCTGGATCAAAGGTGCCGTGGAATGCGCTTCCTCTCCCGGGAGCCGCAAGGAAATGCATATTGTTTTTTTAGACAACGGGCGTCTTGCACTTGCTAAAGATCCAGTATTTTCAGAGTCTTTAAGATGTATCCGCTGCGGGGCCTGCGCCAATGTCTGTCCGATTTACAGCAAAGTGGGGGGGCACAAGTACGGCCATGTCTACATCGGTGCCATCGGCTTGATTCTGACGCTCTTTTACCATGGCAGGGAGAATGGCAGGGCCATCGTACGCAACTGCATCAACTGCCAGGCCTGCAAGGAGGTATGCCCGGTAGACATTGACCTTCCTCATCTGATTAAAAAGACCCATGGAGTGATATTGCATCAGGAAGGAAAAAAACCGGTTAAAAATTTCCTTCTCTCGACAGTTATGAAAAATCGAAAATTGTTTCATTTTATTCTGCGCAAGGCCTATCTTGCTCAAAAGCCGCTGGCCGGAAAAGAGCCGATGATCCGTCATTTGCCGCATTTTTTTGGAAAAGAGCATAGATTTCGAAGTGTTCCGGTCATCTCAAAAATTCCGTTTAGAGATCAATGGCAGCAAATACGCCCACAGGTCGTTGAGCCGAAATACAATATTGCTCTTTTCGTTGGATGTGCCATTGATTTCATTTATCCCGAACAAGCCCGGGCACTGCTTAAATTGCTTAAGGGCCGTGGGGTTCAGGTGGAATTTCCCATGGATCAAAGCTGCTGCGGTTTGCCCTTGCTGGCGGCGGCAGAGGAAGAAACAGCCAAAGATGTGGCCCTTCAGAATCTGAGGGCCATGCACGCCGGGAGTTACGATTACATCCTTACCCTGTGTGCTTCCTGCGGTTCGCATTTGAAGCACAATTACCTTAAAATGTTTAAGTCGGATCCTGATGCCCCGGAAAATCTGAAGCAGTTCACCGATAAAATTATTGATTTCAGTTCTTTTATGGCAAATGTGCTGAATATCTCTGCCAAAGAGTTCAAAGCAGCCCCTCAAAAAGTAGCCTATCACTCCCCCTGTCATCTTTGCCGGGGGCTGCAGGTCACCGAGGAACCGCGCAGACTCATCGAAATTGCAGGCTATGAGTATGTGCCGTCTAAAGACGAAGATGTCTGCTGTGGATTCGGAGGCTCTTATTCAGTTGATTTTCCTGAAATATCCTCAGAAATCCTCAAAAAGAAGCTGGATAATGTACAAGATTCGGATGCCCGGCTGCTGGTAACAGACTGTCCGGGCTGTGTAATTCAACTGCGCGGCGGGATGGATAAACGTGAGACCAAGATACAGGTCAGGCATATTGCTGAAGTTATTGCCGAAGCATTAAAATAAGGTTCATCTCCAAAAAGGGCATGCGAAATGTTAAAAGCATAAGATGATGGCTGTCTGATTTAATTGCGAAATTATATCTTCTAAAGCTATTTGCTATTATTAACCATATCTGATAATTATTTAGATAGCGAGCAGGAGGATGAATGGAGATTCAGATTGACCCACACACTTTAGCAAGAGCTGAAGAACGCGGTGCTGATGAAGAGGAGATATTAGATGTTATAAAAACAGGCACCGACTTGCCCGCTAAACATGGACGAATTGGGAAAGCGAAGGTATATGAGTATAAGCAGGAACGTCGCCACAAATATTATGAGCAGAAAAGGGTTGAGGTGTTTTACATAATTGAGGATAATTTGATAATAACAGTGACCGTATATGTTTTTTACGGCAAATGGGAGTCTTAAGATGCATGTTTCTTACAACGACAGAACAGATCTCCTCTATATCCGCCTGGACGATAGAAGGCAGGATGTAATCAACAGACGGGTATCGGATGATGTTGTGCTGGACATTGGAGAAGGGGATAGAATTATCGGTATCGAAATCCTTGATGCTTCCAGGCATGTTACTTTGGATCGATTATTGCCTGTTAAATATGAAGTTTCAAAGGCTGCTGTTTAATAATCTCTCGCTCATTAATAAACGACTGGAATTCCAATTGAGCGATAACGCTCAATTGAGAGTTATTTCTTATACTTTTTCTTACCTATGCCTTACAATATAAAGGGGTCTGACCTTCGAAAGTTTTGTGGACTCCTACCAGCCAAATCCCTTTGACCCTCTTGCGGCCACCCGTTTTCAAGCGACCGGCGGACAGACCTGTCATGGACATCCTGGCGCTCTGATCAGAACATTAATCCTTATCATTCCGGCTTGCAGGTCACCGAGGAACCGCGCAGACTAAGCGAAATTGCCGGCTATGAGTATGTGCCGTCTAAAGACGAAGATGTCTGCTGTGGATTCGGAGGCTCTTATTCAGTTGATTTTCCTGAAATATTCGCAGAAATCCTCAAAAAGAAGCTGGATAATGTACAAGATTCGGATGCCTGGCTGCTGGTAACAGACTGTCCGGGCTGTGTAATTCAACTGCGCGGCGGGATGGATAAACGCAAGACCAAGATACAGGTCAAGCATATTGCTGAAGTTCTTGCCGAAGCATTAAACCTAGGTTGAGCGGTTCAACGTTCAAGCCCGCCCTGGCGCGACAACCGCTATCAAGGAGATCAACCCTTTACTATTAAAATATATGCCTTGGATCCAACTTCTTGAAATCCGGTCTGCCAGGGGTTCCAGGCTGAAGTATACCGGCTTTTGAACCCTGAACCTTGAACTCTGAAC
>JABMQM010000087.1 GCA_013203195.1 Desulfobacteraceae bacterium
AAATAATATCGATATCATGAATCATAAGGTCAAGGACTACGCTGACGTCGGTACCGCGATCCTTGTAGATACTCAAGCGGTGCGATTCGATGAACATCGGCTTGGCAACGATATCCTGCAGAGCAATAACTGCAGGATTAAATCGTTCAAGGTGCCCCACTTGAATGATCAGACCTTTTGAATCTGCAAACCGAATCAGCTCATCAGCCTCTTCCAGTGTGGTTGTCATGGGCTTTTCGATGAGGACATCAACATCATTCTCCAAAAAATCCATGGCGACCGCAAAATGGGATGGAGTCGGAACAACGATGCTGACAGCATCCACTTTCCCAAAAAGGTCCTGATAGGTTGAATGTGCTGTGGTACGGTACTTGCCGGCGATACTCGCAGCTTGTGACATGTTGGTATCGGCGACGCCAACAAGGTCTACCGCATCCATACTTGCATACTTTTCAGCATGAAATCTACCAAGATAGCCGACACCGACAACACCAACGCGGAGTCTTTTCATAAACCTCCTTAGAACTTTAGAGACAATGAAGCTTCGCCTCTCCGACCCCTATTCCACAGGCGGGAGCAAGCCGAAGAGACTTAGAGATACTGGATGCTCGATGCTGGATGGATAAAAAAATCCTTGTTTTATCCAGTATCCAGAAACCAGTATCAGTTTATCCCTTGCATTTTAGTGTGTTATAAAAACTTGACATAAATTATAAGATCTTTATTTAGCAGACGGCTAATCACCTGGTAATCCCGCGCTGAGAAGATTTTATGAATTCTATAAGGTTTTTTACCTCGGGTATCTGATCGACCTCAGCGCGTACTCTCTCGATGGCCTCATTTAGGGTTAAGCCGATACGAAAAATGATTCTGTATGCTTTTTTTAGTTGCAATAAAGTTTCTTGGGGAAACCCTTTGCGTTTTAAGCCGACATTATTTAAACCGTGCAGACTGGCCCTGTCGCCTGATGCTATCACATAGGGCGGAATATCTTTGACCACCGCAGATTTTCCGCCCACAAAAGCATAATCTCCGATCCGCACAAACTGATGAATGGCCACAAGGCCACCGATAACAGCATAATCACCAATAATAATATGCCCGCCCAAGGTTGTATTATTGGAAAGAATTACTCCCCGGCCGGTAATACAGTCATGGGCAACATGTGAGTAGGCCATCAACAGATTCTCTTCACCGACTTCGGTAATTCCGCCGCCTTCTGCTGTTCCCCGGTGGATAGTAACAAATTCGCGCACAGTCGTTTTAGCGCCGATCTTGACAAACGACTTTTCACCTCCAAATTTCAAATCCTGGGGAACAGTTCCGACGGCGGCATACTGAAAAATTCGACAGTCCGGTCCAATGCTCGTATACGGATCGACAACGACATGGGGTCCAATAACCGTTCCTGACCCGATAACAACATTGTCGCCGATAACTGAAAACGGACCGATGACTACATTGGAGTCGACTTGCGCTCCCGAATCGACAATTGCCGTGGCATGTATCATGTTTTTTCTCCAAAAGTAGCCATCAGCTCCGCTTCGGCCACACGTTTATCATCAACGCTGGCGATGCCGGACATCTTAAAAGCTTGAGATCGCTGTTTCAGAAATTTAATCTCAAAGATAAGCTGGTCACCGGGAACAACAGGTTTCCTAAACTTGACCTTATCCATCCCCATAAAAAAAATCAGGGACCCCTTCTTTTCCAGATCCATGGATTCAGCAGCCAGTATAGCCCCGGCTTGGCCCATGCCTTCGATAATCAATACTCCGGGCATAATGGGCTCTCCCGGGAAATGGCCTTGAAAAAAAGGCTCGTTGATAGTTACGTTTTTCAAAGCCACAATCTTTTCACCGAGCACAAGTTCAATGATGCGATCAATCATAATAAAAGGATAGCGATGAGGCAACAATTCCATGATTTTCTGAATATCATAAGTTATCTTCATATTTCCTCAATTTTTTTTCGACTTCTGCCAGTCTCTTTTTAAGTTCAGGCAACGTGGGCAGTATCCGTTGCAGCTTCAGCCATATGCGATGAGGCATCGCCGCCGATCCTGAAACAATTTCGCCGCTCAGCACCGACTTGGCAACGCCGGCCTGCGGGCCGATGATTGCATTATCCCCGATGTTAAGGTGTCCGGCAACGCCGGCCTGCCCTGCAAGTACGGCGTGTTTCCCAATGGTAACACTGCCTGAAATTCCGACTTGTGCTATCAGGATCGAATTTTCACCTACAGTAACATTATGAGCGACATGAACCAGGTTGTCGGTCTTAACGCCTTTTTGAATCCAGGTTTTGCCGAATGTACCCCTGTCGATAGCGTTGAGTGCACCGATTTCAACATCATCATCTATTTGAACATGGCCGATGTGGGGAATCTTGTAATACGTTTCCCCGTCAGGAGCAAAACCAAAACCATCACTGCCGACAACCGTCCCGGCATGAATAATAACCCTGTTCCCGACTATGCAGCGTTCTAAAATCGCTACGTTGGGATGGATCTTAACATCATCCCCAATGGCAACGTGGTCTCCGATAAAAACGTTGGAAGAAATAGTAACACGCTGCCCTAGGGTAACATTGTTGCCAATTGCTGCAAAAGGCGCAACGGAAACATCTTGGCCGCATGTAAATTCCTCTCCGATATGAGCCTTTGAACTTATGCCCGGTTGCGGTTTTAAAGGTGGATGAAAAATTTTAATAATTTTAGCAAAAGCGACCTGAGGATTTTCCACCAGCACCAGGTTTTGCACAGACGCCTGAAAATCAGGGGGCACAATAACCGCCCCTGCATCGGTTGTATCGATCCGTTTTAAAAATTTTGGGTTTGCGGCCAACGTTATTGCATCACTGTGGGCTACGTCAAAAGGGGCTACGTCACGAATTCGTTGGTGAACATCCCCTTTAACCTCACCTCCGACAATCTCAGCAATTTCAGATAGTAATATTTCCATTATCTATTTCTTCTTGGTTTCGCCCTTTTCATTTTCATTCTGAGCAAATTTGGCATTGTACATTTGAATTATTTTGTCGGTGATTTCATTTGTTTTGGGAGCATACAGCACACCCCCCTCACGTTTTTCGAGGATAAGCAGATAACCTCCCTTTTTAGCAACATCTTCAACAATCTCAAAAATATCTTTCTGGATGCGATTCACGAGCCGCTGCTCCTGCAACTTGAATTCAGCCATATACTTTTTCTGCATTTCCTTTATATCGTTGATTTTTATTCTAATTTCACGTTCTCGGTCTTG
>JABMQM010000088.1 GCA_013203195.1 Desulfobacteraceae bacterium
CGCAATCGTTCTTGCGGGAGTTTCATAAAATCGTAACACGATTTTATTACATATAAAAAGACTTAGGTTAAATCAAGCAGGAAGAAACTCAAAATGCAGGCCATATTCATAACCACAATGTATCACTGCCAATAATATAGAAAAATAGTACTGGTTGAAGATGCTCTATCCGGTCTCTATCCCCAAGGGCGAGAAGAAATGAACAATATCGGGATCTGTATCATGAGCACTCTGGACTTGCTTAAAGCGTTGAATTTTTGAGGCTTTGCTACGGCCGCGGCAAGTTTTCTTTGCGCATTTCTGTGATGCTGGCCCACAGTGGAATCGCCAGAATCAAAATACCTAAGACTGCAGTTCCGTACCAACGGGCAAACGTATAGGCATAACCGCTGATGGTGATGCCAATGGAACCTCCAAGATAGTAGAACAGCACATATAAAGAGTTTGCACGGCCCCGGCTGGCGGTCAATTTGCGGTTGAGAGATCCTGCGGCGGCGGCGTGTATTGTGAAAAAACCGGCACAAACTCCCAAAAGACTTACCACGATCACAGACAACGAATAAATTCAAGGAACGATTATTCTGGATTCTTCTTTTTGTTGCATTTTCTTTAAATTTTCCAGCATCTTTTCAATGGAAATTTTCATGGCTTCCGGGAAATTTTCCATGGCTTCTTTCAGATTCTTAGCCTCCAACTGGCTTTGAATCGGCAAGGCTCCTTGGGGGGTCATTAGCTGCGTATGTCCTACAAAAATCGGTTTGCGGCTTTTATCTTTAATTCCGTTTGGTTTTACCGGCGTGAGGCGGCGGATGGAAGCCATATCAAGATCAGTAAAGGTCTCCTCAAGGTAAAGGTTGCTCTGATTCACCTGTAACTCAATTGCATTAATTTCGTCAGCATTGTCCATGGCTCATCTCCTTCAAGTTTATTTTATAATTTTCAATACCCGATAGTGCGACGGTATGAAAAAATATCATAAAAGCATTATGCAGTATTACTTGCAATGCTTTTTATGTTATATATAAAAGCTATATTACCAAAAAAGGAGGACAACATGGCTGTTAAAATATTAATTAAAAGGTTTGTACCGGAAAACAAGGAAAATGAAGTGGCGGTTCTTCTCAGACTATTAAGAGAGCGTACCACAAGCCAAACCGGATATATTTCCGGTGAAACTTTAAAGAGAATAGACAAGCCCGGAGAAAATCTGGTCATAAGTACCTGGCATTCTGTTGACGATTGGAGGACATGGGTGCTCAGCGAAGAAAGGACCAAAATTCAGGAAAAAATTGATATACTGCTGGGAGACGATACTGAATACGAAATCTATACTAATTAGTCACTAAGTACATGTATTCGTGAACACGGTGACGCATTTTGTGACAGGGCACCTGTTCATACAAGCCGGGACCTTTTAAGTGCCTTAAGTTCAGGCACTTAAAACTTAAGCTGACTTTAGGCACTTTTCTGACTTGTCCGGGATGGGCATCACGACTGTAATCTTTCCTTTTCTATTTTCTCCTCTATAACTCTATCTAATTTTGACTTCAACTGCATTTTTTGCACTTTTTTCCATTGCACTAATATTTCAGGTGGAATCTTAAGTAAAAAAAGCCCGGGACGCATAATGAGGGCATCTATGCCTGCATCTTCGTCCATTTGTCCGAATCGCTGGGTGCTGTCGAGAATAAAAGGAGACTCATAGAATTCGCCCGTGCCCAGGAAAACTCTTAAGCAGACATGCCTTAACATATGGCCTTGACAATTTCCAAGGGCGTGGGGATTGGTGATGCAAATTACGGAAGGCGGTTTTTGGTTTTGGGAGTTCCAATGGCCGGTAGAGCCTAAATAAATACCTTCTTTAAAATAATTAATTGAATTGAGCTGGACGGAATTGGTAACAACAGCAATGTCCGGATGTTTCACAATGTTTATGCCCACCCTTGCGAGCCGCATTAAAAACTCGAGTAGCTTTTCCCGATAGAGAAAATGATTGACCAGATAGTCTTTTCCCTGGGGAATCATAGATTTTAATTGACATACAAAATTGAAAACAGCTTGAGATATCGGTGGAATCGGCCAAATTTCGTATAGACTTTGCAGATTGCCTTCTTCCAGGTTTTTCCTGGTATCATCCAGCAATTCATGGTGCATTTTTTTTCCGAGGATAAGCGTTTTGTTTTCTTGTTTATGCTCGGGTGAGATTAGAAATTCGGCTTCCCTTCTTTGAGACGAAATTGATGACATTGTATCTTTTAATGAAGATAGAGTTTCTTTTTGTGTTGTGCAAATATCTCTATATTCCTGCATAATCAGATAAATTCTATGATATACTTTATTTGCTGTTTCCGGACTTTGCTTTAATGCGGCTTCATCTTGAATCAGAGTATGCATGATCCGAAGTATATCTTCGTTATTTACGGTTAGCACAAGGCCTCTGCCCACCCTTAGAAGTTCCTCATCTTTGCCGTCCAAAAGGCATTTAATAAATTTTTTAATAAATACGGGTATTAAATAATCGGCCTTGGGTATATCCTCATCGTCTTTTAATTGTGAGAGGCTTTTGCCGAACCAGATATTGGCTGCTTGAACCTTTTCTTCTTTTGTGCTGGTTAGGATCTCCTGGATTTTTCGGTATACTTTTTGAAAGGCGTTCAGCCATGAAAAAATGAACTGTTTCTGATTTTCAGTCAGATTTATATCCTGTAATGTGTAAATATAAAGTGTTTCTATTTTAAAGTTATTGACCAACGTGCGGCTGGCTCTGCCGCGTTCTTCAATAGCAAATTGATCCTGGTCCGGAATGATTTTCAGTAAAGATTCGGCAACCAACAAAAAATCCGGATTTTTTTCGGAAAAATAGCTGAGAATATGGCGTAAATTTTGCGGGTGAGAAATCCTGTTTCTATCGCGAGCCATCTGGGATAATATTTTGGCGAGAATAACATCTAAAAGATTATGGATGCCTGCTTGAATATTTTCAGGCAGTCCGCTCTTTTTGAGAAATTTATCTATATTTTCGATTTTCAGGCCAATATCAACATTGTCTGTACTCACAAGTCTATGAAATATGCTTTCTATACCTTTGGCCTGATGAAAGCACTTGATGGATTCTTGCAGTTTTTGATGAATAGAGGTGGTATCATGATATTTTATCTGATCTGAAAACAGAAAGCCTAAACCACGATCATTTAAGGAATCAACGAAATCACTCAGAAGGGTAAAATCAATCATATCAACCCGATGTGGCTCTATAAATCATAATAATAATTGGTATGGCAATGCTTAAAGTAAACAGTAGCCCTTCATATGAGATCCAGGCCTCGAATAGAGATTTACCTTCTCTACGTGCGTTGGCATATTCAGCCCAAAAGCCCAATCCCATTACTAACCAAAGTGTTAAAATCGTAACGATTATTGTCGGCGTGTTCATAGCTTTTAATCCTTATCATATAAATTACACTATCATATAAATTACACTATAGTTGCATAAAATTATGAATTCGATCTATGCCGTTACAACGAAAACCA
>JABMQM010000089.1 GCA_013203195.1 Desulfobacteraceae bacterium
ACGCAACTGTGCCTGACAACTTCAAGGCCAGCCTCTTCCAACTCCTGTGCGATATGGGCTGAATTGCTGTCAATGACGGTTCCGGTAAGAATTTCCTGGCCGGTAGCAAGAATTTCTGTAATCATTTGAAGACCTCGTATATTGAATTCACCTGGCGACACAGCCTCTCAAACTGGTCCGGGTAAAGCGACTGGCCCCCGTCACTTAAAGCTTGATCCGGAGCGTGATGCACTTCCACCATCAGGCCGTGGGCTCCGACAGCCACAGACGCCCGGCTCAAAGGGATAACCTGATCCCGGCGTCCGGCAGCATGACTTGGATCGGTTATAATTGGAAGATGGCTCTCTTTGCGTACCACGGGAACCGCCGAAAGATCCAGTGTGTTGCGGCTGTGATGCGCAAACGTCCGCACCCCCCGTTCACATAAAATCACATCCGGATTGCCCCCTTCCAGAATGTATTCGGCCGCCATCAGCCATTCGTCGATGGTCGCCGCCATGCCTCTTTTAAGAAGAACCGGTTTTTTAGCCCGTCCGGCCCGCTTCAGCAGACTGAAGTTTTGCATGTTGCGTGCTCCTATCTGGATTACATCGGTGTAATGCTCCACCAGATCAAAGGTTTCAAAATCCATTGCTTCAGTGACAACCGGCATTCCGGTCTTTTCACGCACCCGCGCCAGGATCTTCAACCCTTCTTCGCCCAGTCCCTGAAAGGAATACGGAGACGTTCGGGGCTTAAAGGCCCCGCCTCTGAAAAGATGAGCACCTTTGCGTTTGACCTGCTCGGCGATGGTCAAGGCCTGGGATTCGCTTTCAATGGCACAGGGCCCGGCAATGATAGTCAGCGCGCCGGTGCCGATAGATAGGTCTCCGACCTGAACCAGAGTGTCTTCGGGTTTAAACTCACGACTCACCAGCTTATAGGGCCGGGTAACGGGAATGGCATCCCTGACGCCCGGCAGTCCTAGAAAAAACGCGGCATCCACCGGCCCTTTGTTATTCAAAATACCGATGGCAACTCTTTCCCCTCCCGGGATGGGACGGGCTGAGTATCCTCTTGCTTCAATAGCCGCCACCACGGCGGCGACTTCTTCGGGGGTTGCCTTTTGATCCATGACTAACAACATAGCTGCTCCTCCTATTTCTAATTTGTTTTATTGTTTTTTATGGATGGAAACTAAAAAGGGCCGCAGGAAAATCCCACAGCCCTTCTAAAAAAGGACCGTAGGCTTTGAGGTGCCCACGATCCTTCAGGATCCTTATTGCTTGCGGCTCATACGGATATGAACCGGCCGGAACACCCCTCTCCGCCAGCTTTCCACCACCAGCGCCAAAAATATTTTATCGTATTCAAACTTTTCATCATCATTTTACGCTTTTTAAAGTCTGCTTTTGTATTTTTTAACTAATGCCCATCCATAAATACATTTGAAGACTAAGTAGCTACCGGAAGCGGTTTGTATTTGTCAAGATATTTTTAACACGAACTGCCCCTGTAGAACACAAAATTAATTATTCTTTCTTTGTGCCTTGAGACCTTGAAGGTGGCAATATAAAAAAAATCTTGACAATCTGTAAACATTGCAGGTAATTTACTTCAAGTATTTTGAGGAAGGATATGCGGACCATTAAAATTCAACATCAATATTTTGGCTGGTGGTGGCAAACCTGGAATAATGGGTAGCCACTGGTGCTTGATACACCCGATTTAAATTAAAAAATCATAAAGGACCGTGGACAGCCTAAACCCACGGTCCTTTTTTATTTGAATTTCAAAGGGCCGTGGAAATCTCCACGGCCCTTTTTGATTAATGAAAAGGAACAACCATGCTGATTAATGAATTTCCGAACATCGACCAATTCCGACAAATGGCCAGAGAAAACAACGTAATTCCAGTTTGCGCGGAAATTTTGGCCGATACCCAAACACCGGTTTCGCTTTTAAGAAAATTCTATGAAAACAAAAACTCTGTCTTTCTCTTTGAGAGCGTTGAAGGCGGTGAGCGCTGGGGAAGATACAGCTTTCTGGGTGTTTCGGCCCGTGCTCATATCCGGGTTTACCCGGAAGTAATCGAGATCGATGAAAACGGCAATGTCAGACAGATTGCGCACAACGGAAACCCGCTGGCTGAACTGCGCAACCTGATGAAACAATATCATCCGGCACACGTACCTAAACTGCCCCGGTTCTGGGGCGGTCTGGTCGGATATATCACCTATGAAATGGTCTCATTTTTTGAAAAAATACCAAATATGCTGCCGGAGAACAAACCGCTGGCCCACTTTATTATACCCGACGAATTGCTGATTTTTGACAATATCCAGCATACTCTGATGGTGGTTGTCATCACCTTTACCGGCAAGGATCAGGATTCTGACCAGGCGTATCAGGAGGCAACCCGCCGGATCCAATCCCTGCTTCGCAAAATGGAACAGCCCGCACCCGCCATCAATACAATCGTTGAAACCGACAACTGCAAACTGGAAACTCCCTGGGAAGCCGAAGTCTTCCGGGATATGGTCAGAAAAACCAAAGAATATATTGTTGCCGGCGATATTATCCAAGCGGTAATCTCCAAGCCGTTTGTCTGTCAATCGCCGCCGGACCTCTGGATGCTTTACCGTGCCCAGCGATACATCAACCCCTCACCCTACCTCTTCTTTCTTCAATTGGAAAATGTAACCCTGGTAGGTTCATCTCCTGAAGTCATGGTACGTCTGGAAAGCGGTATCGCCACCCTGCGCCCCATCGCCGGTACCCGGCCCAGAGGTAAAGTCGAGCAGGAGGACCGCGCGCTGGCCGACGAACTTCTTTCCGATGAGAAAGAAAGAGCCGAACACCTGATGCTGGTCGATCTGGGGCGCAACGACCTCGGACGGGTGGCGGAAGTCGGAACGGTTCAGGTTACGGATCTGATGATCGTGGAACGCTACTCGCATGTTATGCATCTGGTATCCAACATCATTTGTGACCTTCGTTCTGAATACGATGCCTGGGATTTGCTCCAGGCGACCTTTCCGGCCGGCACCCTCTCCGGAGCACCCAAAGTCAGAGCCATGGAAATCATCGCCGAACTCGAACAAAGTTCCCGGGGGCCGTACGGCGGTGCTGTTGGATATATTTCGTTCCACGGCAACATGGACATGGCCATCACTATCCGGACCGCCTGCATTGAGAACGGAACCCTGACGGTTCAGGCCGGGGCCGGAATCGTTGCTGATTCGGATCCGGAAACAGAACGCCAGGAGGTCGTCAACAAGGCCAAAGCCATGCAGAAAGCTCTGCAGCTTTTGCAAAAATCTTCCATAACTTAGGAGAAACAACCATGATCTTGATGATCGACAACTATGACTCGTTCACGTATAATCTGGTGCAATACTTAGAACAAATCGGCGCCTCGATCCAGGTTGTTCGTAATGACGTTCTGCCCCTTGCGGAACTCATCACCTGGGAGCTAGAAGGTATCGTCATATCACCCGGTCCCGGCCGCCCGGAATCGGCGGGACTTATTATACCGCTGATAAAGCATTTTTCCGGAAAGATTCCTATTTTAGGTGTCTGTCTGGGCCATCAGGCCATTGCCGCCGCTTTCGGCGGTAAAGTCGTATCCGCCAAACGGCTGATGCACGGAAAAACTTCCATGATTCACACTGACGGCAAAAAGATATATCAGGGCATCCGCAATCCCTTTGAGGCCATGCGTTATCATTCCCTGGCCGTTTCAAAGGACAATTTCCCTGAATGCCTCGAAATCAGCTCGGAAACCGATGACGGTGAAATCATGGGAATCCGGCATCGCCAACATGCAACCGAAGGGATCCAGTTTCACCCGGAATCGATCATGACACGGGTCGGAAAACGGCTTCTCAGAAATTTTATCAACAGCACTGCAACATGAGCAAAATAAATTTGCCACTAAGGCACAAAGACACAAAGGATATACCCTATAGTTGCATAAAATTATGTATTCGATCTAGGCCGTTATAACGAAAACCATTGCCAGTATTGGCTGATTCTGGATACGACTCGACTGAGCTCGCCGAAGTCTGGTTCCTGGATACGACTCGACTGAGCTCGCCGAAGTCTGGTTCCTGGATACGACTCGACTGAG
>JABMQM010000090.1 GCA_013203195.1 Desulfobacteraceae bacterium
GGCTTGCCACGACATGAAACCATAATCTATCCATTTCTCTGTTTTGAATGAGTTGAAATTATGGATAGATTATCATGTTTTACCCCCTCTGTCAAGTATCAATTCATATGCGACGCACTATAGGGTATCGGATTCAAATGATGTTTATCTGTGGCGATGCTCCGTGAAAAGTTCCGGATCAAGCCTAATAATTGAAAGATCCAATGGAATCGAATGGGCGGAAGGCAAAACCATCTCAGGTATAAGTGAATGGGGTGTTGACATTGTTTCGAGCCGCGCATTACTGAGCTATGGTGTTTTTAAGGGAGGAAATGGGGGTCTTTTGGTGCGGGGTGGAGATGAAACAGGTAGCGCAAAAGATTCTTCTAATGTAACGGTTATACAGTCGACCATTCGTAGCGCGCACGATTTTGGTATAACTCTTCTTGGCCCAAGCCACCTAAGCCTGCAAAGAAACATAATCAGGGAAAATCAGGGTGGCGGAATTTACAGTCGTGGAGGCGAGCTTGTCGCTAAAAAAAACAAAATTACTGGGAATGGTACTTCCGGGGTTGTATTAAAAAATGGCGGGTCTGCGACACTTATTGACAATATTTTTGCAGAGGACAGAATAGCAATCGAAGCCACCGAAGGCGTTCGACTATTGGCGGCTAACAATACGGTATATGGTGGTGAAACAGGATTTCAGATCACCAATGCCTATCTCTCTATCACCGGAAACCGTCTTCAAAACCCATCAAAAGTAGGAATCTACCTGTTGAACCCCCGTGAGGGTTGGTCAATCGACAGTAATACCATCACCGGATCTGAAGCAGGAATTCTGGTAGCAATAAACAATGAGAGCGCCACGACAAAATCAGCATGTAATAAAAAGGAGTCCTGTATCATCAGCAAAAATCTGATATTTGAGAATGCGCAGGGAGTCGTCGCCGCCGGACCGCAGGGAGGTATGATCTGGCTGAGGCAAAATACAATCGTAAAAAATAGAGAGACGGGTGTTCTGGTTTCCTCTGACGGATCCCTCGTATTTATCGACAGAAATATACTGGCTTTCAATGGTGGTGGTATTCTGGATCCGAAAGGACTTGTCACAATAAAAAAATCAGTTGGCTTTGACAATCAATTTTGGGACGAATACCCTCAGAACATTCCTAGGCAAGGGAAACTATTCCGGGCCAATCCGCGATTTAGAAACATGGCAGAACAAGATTTCCGTCCGGACCGCACATTTATGTTCAATCATACTGATGTTGGCGCATTCACTGAATGGTAAAGAAAAATAATGAACAGTAAAATCTCTAAAACGATCTTTATGTTGGTAGCATGTAGTCTTTTCATTGCCTGCAGTAATTCGTTATTCAATGATAACGTATGGGCGCAATCTGTCTCGGCAGAATACACATTGGATGACACGCAAAAAGACTTTCCAATGGAAGAAGGCCTCTATCGGGAGTATGTCATTACTTATATTACTGAAGACAGTGGATTCAAATGTCTGATAATGTCACGCATGAAAGAAAGGATTAGTAATGTCTCACACTGGAGTAAGGGAGTAAAGGCCGATCTGATAGTAGAAGAGACGGTTGTCAATTATAAACCGCTTGAATATTCGAGATACAACAGATCGTGCCGGCCAACGTTATTACGCTTCGCATACAGAAATACCGTTGTCGTCTTGAAAGGGAGGGTGTATTACCTTGCAGATGCTGTAGCAATGCACCGTAATGGTAAGAAGCGGATTGAAAAGATTTTGCGATACGAGGGTATTAATGGAATGGAGGAATGGGGGATAGAACCCAGATATATTCTGCCTCTCAAAAAAGGCAACGTGTGGATATATGAGCACGATCGATATAAGGTAGTCGGTCGCAGTCAAGTAGAAGTTAAGGTAGCAGATAAAGTGCTAGGACGTTATCCCGACTGCTTTCAAATCATTGGAAAAACATCGGGTGGTGATACTACAGAATGGTTTTGTCCAGGTATTGGACGGGTTAAGTGGGATAATACAAACGCGGCGAAAAAGCGTTCTACATCAAGCTACTTGTATTCCTATGGTAAAGAATAAAGGAGATACGATGAACAATCGACTTTACCAGAAAATGTTTTTAATATTATGTTCTTTGCTTGGCATTACATTATGCATATGTGTTTCACAAATATCAGAAGCGGCTGAACAGAGTCTTGTTTCTCGTTCGCATAGTCTTTTTATTTGGGGATCAAAACACAATGAGTTCAGCGTAGAGGCGGCTGAATACTTCAGGAGGTTTAGCAAACTTAATGAGCATCAAAGACAAAGTGAAAGCAAACGCCTTATCGCCAAGTTGGAAGAAGTAGACCGTACCATTGACGAGGCTGGCTGCAATGACAATATCCATAAAACGATAAGCCAAATAAGAAAACAATTGGAAAGCCACCATCCTGATCCAGCGGTTTTAAGTGATCCGGAAAACTTGATGGCTGCATTGCAATCATCTTTTATACTTTGTGTCTATGAGAAATACAGTTTAGCCTCAAAGAATGAGTATTACCTTCTGGGGGGTACAATTGCCCTGATACGTTCTATATTCAAGATTATTGAGACATCTTCAGAAGTAACTAGTCCATCAGCCGGGGACGCAGAAATCCTTAACAATATAGATAGGGTCGCCATGTTGTCCAGCCTCTTACAAAGGAAAGAAACCCCTGGAAAGGTTAAGCGAAACATCGAAACTTTAATCCGAATTTCCAATACGCACAGGAATATAGATACGATGACAGAAAAAACCAGAGATGAAATCCGTTGGAGTGTGCAGGGAATCCATGATGCTTACTTTAACCGATAAATACGGCAAATAGGTTTTGGACACATCAATTAATAGGGGTGTCCTTAAAGAGAAAGGGGTTTGCGCCAAGAAAACCTGCAGAAGGAGAAAACGACTAATAGAAAGAGGTCAATTTAGTAATCTGATCTCTTATACGAGCAGAGATTTTGTTTGTGATGGTCAAAAAGGAGAAGCTATGAAAATACTTCGACATATTGGCTCAGTGGCGTTCGTGCTCGGGCTTTTTACCGCAGTATTTGCCGGGATTCCATGGCACGTAATGGTTACCGATGATCCGGTAGTACCCTGGTGGTTGAGGATAGCGATTTTCTGTCTTTTGGGGGGTATCCTTGTGGTGCTGGCGACATTAGCTATCGAACAAAGGGCACACACGGCAGCAGTTGAAGAGCCATTGGATACTGAGTCTGATCGAACGGTTATGCTGTTAAACTCCGATGTACTGCCCGGTCGAGAAATTACTGAGATTCTCGGTCTGGTCCAGGGGCACACGGTATTTGCCATATGGCTTGGCAAAGACCTATCCGCCATAGTCAGGCTGATTCTGGGTGGTGAATTGATTGAATACACGGAGATGATGGGGAGCGCTCGGTCAACCGCTACCGAGAGGATGACAGCTAAGGCTGCTGAAATGGGAGCCGATGCAGTCATCAATGTTCGCTATATGACTACGAGTGTTATTGGCAGTGCAGCTGAATTGTTAGTGTACGGAACAGCCGTTAAGCTCAGTTAAGCATGCTCTTGCAATCGATAGCTAACCGCTGTGGCTGAAGAGAAGCGTTATGCAGGAAGGATGGAATAATATGTTCTCAACCAGAGCTCTTTTTATATTTATAGTTGTGACAGGTGTATTTCTCTTATTTTTCAATGCGTTGGCCAGGCCGCCGAGTCGGACGGGTAATATGGCGAAGCCAAGTGGTTTACCGCCTGTTTTTCCGGACAAAATCCGTTGTATCGAAATCGCCTCTCCATATGGGTCGCAAACCCGCTACGATGGAAGTCGACGGCCGAAATTTAGATTCGGGGGCTACC
Source organism: Desulfobacteraceae bacterium (assembly GCA_013203195.1). Lineage (GTDB taxonomy): Bacteria > Desulfobacterota > Desulfobacteria > Desulfobacterales > UBA11574 > Desulfatibia_A. The sequence goes on from JABMQM010000090.1 coordinate 3,852, forward strand.
ATGGCGGTATAGACCTATCGTTGACTGAGGGAACCCCTCTGCTGGCCATAGCGAGTGGCACGGTAGTGAAAAAAGGGGAGGGGGAGCAGATGGAAGGGAATTTTCTGTGGCTACGGCATGCACCGGAGGACACCGGTTTCTCCTACTGGGTCTATTCGAAATACCAGCACCTTCAATCCCTACCTGAACTGCAGATAGGTGCTAAGGTAATAGTGGGGCAAGTGGTCGCATATTCGGGTAAAACCGGCACCACAGGAGGGCACTACGGCACCAATGGGTATCCCCATCTGCACCTATCGACACTAAAAAGCTTACACGATGAGTATCAGACAAAGGGTTCAAACATGTTAGTGCCGGATTCGTATCTCATCGATCCCCTTATGATTTACCACGAAGCTAATTCCAAGCTCAAGGAATCTGTTGACACACCATCTGGCAAAAAAACGATTACAATCCCGTGCATGACCACCGATGGTCATTTCTGGCCGCCGGGTATGCGTGTTGTGTGGCCGGTTGCCTGCCAGCCGAGGTAGGCAACCGTTAAATGTTGAGCCGGTGACGATGTTCCACGTTCAGCAAGTCTAACTTCAGTGGGCTAATAGCACTTATGGCAATGGGGGTCGCGCTACAGGAATAATTTGGAAGGAAACGGGGTCGAGTTCTTGACGAAATTCAATTGAGAGTGAAGAAAAAAGACCTTACCTCTATGTTTTTGCCTGTTCGACATTAGTAAACATTAAAACTGAATTGAGGAAGATAAACATGACTTGGAGTTTAATGAAAGCGATCATCATTTTACCCGGCACTGTGCTGGTGTTCGTTCCGACAGCGATATTGATTGTTTCGAGAGGAACGCGATTTTATCCCGATTTACAATACCCGACTGAGGTTACATTCTTTCTGGCGATGGCAATCGTCTCGACAGGAGGTTATTTGGCGGTAAGAACAGCTACGCTTTTTACTAAGTCCGGTGATGGGACACCCGCACCTTGGGAGCCCCCTAAAAAACTGGTTATCACCGGTCCGTACCGATATGTCAGAAACCCTATGATTTCCGGAGCGATACTCATACTTTTGGGGGAAACCGTTCTATTCAATTCCTGGCCGCTTTTCCTGTGGACGATAGTTTTCTTGGCCGGAAAAATGCTCTATCTCCCCTTTATCGAGGAAAAAGAACTGAAACAGAGGTTCGGAGAGCCATATTTGGAGTACATGGCCCATGTGCCTCGATGGATACCCCGCTTCAGGGTTTGGAATTGTTAACAAATGAATGGGGGTCGGGTTACATTAAACCAATAAATCAAAAGCTCCACACAACCTATCAGTTCACCATACCGGTGTTTCGCAGCACTCCACATCGGCTAATGACTTCTGCGTTTGTCACCGCAAGGTTGACAAAATCTTATCGATAGTGATATTGTAATACAGCACATTATCGATGGAGGTGTTGTTATGCAAACAGTCACGGTGTCACCCAAGTATCAAGTCGTCATTCCCAAAGCGGTAAGAGAGTCTTTACAGCTTCGCCCAGGACAAAAAATGCAGGTTATTGAATATGATGGACGGATCGAGTTTATCCCGGAACGAGATATTAATGAGCTTCGAGGATTCCTCAAAGGAATAAATACTGAATTTGAACGGGAGGAAGATAGAGTATGAATATCGTCGATTCTTCCGGCTGGCTCGCATTTTTCGCGGACGAACCGAATGCGAAGCACTTTTTCCTTCCCTTGAAAGATACCGCGTCACTTGTTGTCCCAGCCGTAACGATCTATGAAGTATTTAAAGTCGTTCTTCGGGAATCCAGTGAGAATAAGGCGCTTCAAGCAGCCGTAGCCATGCAAAAAGGCAAAGTTATAGATCTAACAGCCAAGCTCGCAATCGATGCTTCAAAGCTCAGTCTTCAGCATGACCTTCCAATGGCGGACAGTATTATTCTCGCAACAGCCCAGGTGTTCAACGCCACAATTTGGACTCAGGATTCGGATTTCAAAAACATCTCTGGAGTAAATTACTTTTCGAAGAAGTAATTGGCGGTTAACCACGTGCTGTATGCGGACTGGTGTTTTTGCTGCTGCTACGCACCAGGCAATATGCATGACCGTTATGAAGCAAAAGGAGTCATGCTCTGAAAAAGATTGGTGCCAGGTTCGTGTCGCTGCTTTTAGTTTTTAGCGGACTGTATTTCTGGTTAATTTTACCGCTCGATTGGGAGACAGTGTCCAGAAAGAATTCACCCGACGGCGGTATGGTTGCGTACTATCTACAGTCAAAGTCCGAGGCTGGCGAGGCACCCTATGGAGACCATGTAGTTCTTGCTCCACGGTATCTACCATTTGGGCAATATTATTCTGAGACTATATTCGCTGCCTATTGCGTTGATGAACTCCAATATCGATGGCTGGACAATCAGAAATTGAGTATTAAATGTGAGGCTGAAAAAGTCATAAAGAAAAGTGGTTCTTATAAGGATCTGACAATCGAGTATCAAATTCCAGGAGACATCCGGGACGTCCATCCATAAATTTATACTAAAATGATGGGTTGCTGGGCAAAACTTCAATCTAAAAATGTACGAAATTTATCCGGTACTGTTCATCATTAACGTTCTGCCTCGTAGAAAATATTTCTGGCATCTTGACCCCAAACGCTACACGTGTTACTATACGTATATCAATGAAGGAGGTGGTTGTAATGCAAAAGAAACTTACTGTGACCATAGACGAAGAGGTTTATGACGGTTTACGGACAGTCATTGGGCCACGAAAAATCAGCCGTTTTATTGAAGATTTAGTTCGCCCGCATGTTGTAAAAAAAAATATGTATGCTGCATATAAAGAGATGGCTGCTGATAGAATCAGGGAGTCCGAAGCCCTTGAGTGGGCCGAAGGCACAATTGGAGATTTGAATGATGAAGAGAGGTGAAGTGTGGTGGATTAACTTCGATCCTTCCATCGGAGGTGAAATCCGCAAAAAGAGACCAGCCGTCATCGTAAGCAATGATGCTGCCAATCATTTCCTTAATAGGGTCCAAGTCGTGCCCCTGACGAGTAGCGTTAGTA
>JABMQM010000091.1 GCA_013203195.1 Desulfobacteraceae bacterium
TAACCTGGGATCCGCAAGGGGCGGTTTCCTTGATTTTGAATCATTGATGGACAATGCGGGTGATTTCGTATTGGCCGATGTCGGTAATGACGACGGTTTTGTCATCATTCATACAGCGGCTGTAGCCGGAAAACCCCGGGGGGCCCTGTTGAGCCACGGCAACCTGCTGTGCGCCAATATGCAATTACATCAATGTCTGAACCTGACTGCCGCAGATGTCCATCTCAATCTGCTGCCCATGTTCCATGTGGGCGGCCTGATGATGGCCTTAGGCAGTTTTCATGCCGGTGCTCTGAATGTCAATATGAGCAAATTTGACGCTGAAAAAGCCGTTGAATTGATCCAAGAGAAAAAAGTGACGATCATGTTCGATTTTTCTCCGATTCTGGGCTCCATTCTGGAGCAGCATGAGAAATCCGGTCAAGCGATCGAGACCCTCAAAGCTGTAATCGGACTGGAAACTCCCGAAACCATCGAAAAGTATCAGCAAATGACCGGCGGCACGTTTTACTGCCTGTACGGGCAGACGGAGACTTCCGGCTTGGCCACAGTGGGACGTTACAATGATCGGCCGGGCAGCGCCGGCAAGATGATCCCCCTGGGACACGTGCAACTTGTGGATGATTACGACCATCCGGCAGCACCCGGGCAGACCGGAGAAATTACCGTGAAAGGGCCCATGGTTTTTAAAGGGTACTGGAATCTTCCTGAAGATAATGCCGACACTTTCCGGGAGGGCCGGCACCATACCGGAGATCTGGGACGTTTCGATGAGGACGGATTCCTGTGGTATGCGGGCCGCAAGCCGGAGAAAGAACTTATCAAACCGGGCGGTGAAAATGTTTATCCGGCAGAGGTGGAAAAAGTGATACTGCAGCACCCGGCGGTTGAGCAGACGGTGGTCTTCGGCGTCCCCGATCCCAAGTGGAAAGAGGGCATCAAGGCTGTCTGCCGCTTAAAAACCGGTCAAAACCTGGAACCTAAAGAACTGATCGATTTTGTCGGTGAGCGCATCGCCCGCTACAAAAAACCTCAGTACGTCGAGTTTGCAACAGACTTTCCTCTGCTTGACGACGGCACCCCGGACCGGGCCAAGATCAAAGAGCTGTATGGTGGCACGTAGAAAATTAATTCTGAAGATGCGCTTTCCCTCTGTACCAACTTTGCAGGTTACCCTAAAATTTGTCACCATTTTCATTCTTCATGCGTACCGTTTCTTCATAAATCTGAAGCCGATATTGTTCTTTCGGAATCGCTGTCCCACGTTTCAACGCCACTATGGTTTCAAGATTAAGGACATAAACATTATGCCCTTTGAATGCGATTTTAACCGTGGAGGGCAGCAGCTCATCAAAGCCGAGACCTTTTTCGATAACTGCCAAAATATCCAACGCCCCAAAACAGGTGGTTAAAAGCAAGTGGCCTTTTCCTCTCAAATCTCTTTCATCCGGTTTTATCACTTTGTCGTCAGGGCGGCGTTGTATCGCTTCAACCGATTCTAAAAATTTTATCAGTTTCGTAATATTTTCATCTGTTTGACGATGAACGATATCCAAATCAAAAGTGGTAACCGGAGCTCCCTGGACGACGGCTGCCACCCCACCGACGAGTATAAAATCTACTCGGGCTTTGCTAAGCCCTTTCAGCAGTGCGTTCAGGTCGAATACCGTAGGTTTTCTGACAGAAGGCATTTCTCAGTTCCATAAGAGTCCGTATAGTATTGTCGTTTGACACCAACCGTTCTTGCGGTGTCATCCTCAAGAACATCTTAATAAGGCTTTTGTCAACTTCAGGCGGGTTGCTTTTGCTCAAAATGCTGGATTTCATTTTTGCATTTCTCTGTTTCAAAAAATAACCGGTACGGTTATAATTTGGTCGTATTAATATTATTTTTATTCAGACTACGATATTTGAAAACCTAACGCAAGAATGAATCTCCTCTCTTAGAGTGAAAGGCCTCAGACATCCGGCATCCCGCACCCTGTCCCCCAAATTCCCTCGGACTGTATTGTTATTAAGCAAACAACACTGCCGCACCTCCCCTCATACGTACGAAGCTGCACCGGCCGCCGATAGTTGCGGATCTCGTGCACCACGAAGAACTTCTTGATCTGGAACCGAAAATGGCTGATCTGTTGAACCGCCTGGCGAAGCAAAATGCCGTCATCCAATATGCAGGGAAGCTCCTGGCTGCCTTGCACCTTCCAAAAAATAAAGCCCAAAATATTTACGATTGCCTTACCCAATCTTCAATGATATTGATTTGATGCTGACTGTTGGTTAAGGCAAGGAACTTTCACTTTAAGATTGGCACAGGTCAACACTATATTATACGTCAAGTATTTGGAGAAGAATTATGCAATTTGGAAAAATAAAAAGGCTTAATTTACGTGATATATGGCCACATGAGAGGAAGGATTTTTCACCTTGGCTTTCGGACAACATCGGCGTACTTGGAAAAGCTTTAGGTATGGAGTTAGAACTTAAGGGTACAGAAGCAGCTGTTGGAGATTTCTCCTTAGATTTGCTAGCAAAAGATTTAGGCACCGGACATACAGTAGTAATTGAAAACCAATTAACACAAACAGATCACGACCACCTTGGCAAATTGCTAACATATGCCGCTGGCTTCAATGCATCAACTGTTGTGTGGGTTTCTGACCATGTTCGTGACGAACATAAACAGGCTCTTGAATGGTTGAACCAACGAACTGACGAAGAAACTCAGTTTTTTGGAGTTGTTGTCGAAGTCATTAAAATCGATGATTCAAAGCCCGCCTACGACTTTAATCTTGTAGTATCCCCAAGTGAATGGCAAAAGTCTAAGAAGCGACAAGTTAGTGGTACTGTTTCTTCGAGAGGAGAGGCATACCGGAATTATTTCCAGTCTCTAATTGATGAACTTAGAGAAAAATATCAATTTACAAATGCAAAGATTGGCCAACCGCAAAGTTGGTATGCTTTTTCATCCGGTGTCTCAAACATTCCCTTTGGTGCTTGCTTTGGGCCAGTAGGCAAAGCACGTACGGAACTGTATATAGATGTTGGCGATGGTGAGAAAAACAAAGCTTTGTTCGATTGGTTATACGAGCAAAGAGATGAGATTCAGTCTAAAGTTGGACAAGAGCTGGAATGGGAGCGTCTGGATGACAAAAGGGCTTCACGCATTGCAGTGTATAGGGAAGGATCAATTCAATCCGACGAAGAAGAGCTAATGGACATCAAGGTTTGGCATATTGAAAACCTTCTCCGGTTCAAGAAAGTTTTTTCGCAGCTCGTCAAAAAAGGACTAAAATCGAATACGTAACAACTCATAACAAGCACCTGGACGCAAACGGGCTAAAAACTGTACCCCCTGGTCAAGGTGCGGTGTTATGCAGTTTCAATGAAACACTAGCAGAATAGGTTTAGAAATGAGTTATTACTGGCTCAAGAAAAGGCTTGAAAACCTCAAAAAATCGCCTACTTCTGATAAGGTCCAAACAGGGATTTTAATAGCGATATTTTTACAGGCATTTGTTTTAATAATTCAAACATGCTCTATAAGCAACCATTTTAAGATTCAACAGAGGCCTATTGTTGGGATCTCTGAGATACAGCCAGTTGTGCTTAGTAATAACGACCTTCAAAATGAAATTGTCGCAGGAGATGAATTTTTAATTAACGTAATATCTAAAAACATAGGCGAGTCGCCTGCTTTTGTGAAATATATTAAGGTCAAAATATTCTATGGTTATTTTTTTAAAAACCAAGAAAAACTGCACTTTTGCACTACTGACTTGTTAGGGGAAAGCCACAAGTATGGCTCTTTTTTAATGGATCAAGAGGTTCCATCTGTAAACAACGTTATTTTTAAAGAATCGGTTTTATTTCCAAATCAAACAACAAAATATACAACAATGGTGGATGCCAAGAAGTTATTAGAGCGAATTCGTTCCTATACAACTCTCCGCGAGGCACCAATTTTTATCGAATACGAAGCAAATTACTTTAGTATGGATAAAAGAGACCAGTATTGGTATAATGGTTTATACGAATTACAATGGCCGAAAGCTAAGCACATTACAATTTACTCACATTTGATAAAAAGCAATGCCGAAGATAAACCCATCCACTTAACTAACGCTCTATTGTTGGAAGTTGTTGCTGAACGCCAAAGAGTCAAAACCGTGGTTAACGCTTTATCACAAGGAGGAAAAAACCTGAACAAGATTGTTACTTTCGACTGTTCCAATTTATAGACGTTAATGGTGCCATGCCCTGAATGGCGAATAAATAGCAATTTAATTCATCATGTTAGCATAGCTATCAAGTGGAGCAGACGGAAAATATCACGCGACTCAGACAATTCAAATCTCTCTGATTTCAAAAACAGTTTTTCTTTCCAGTTTTTTAGCCGCCGTTGCTCACATGCACGATTCCTGCCTTGAATTTTGCATGCAAAACACTCCAAGAGTGTTATAGATTTGGGTTCGAAATCATCAATACGAAACCTTAGATACCTGTAAACCACTTATCAATGGCTCGAATTTTTTGAGACACCTCCATACCGTATCACCAAACGATAGTTTGGTGCTATTTGCTGTCTATGGATCGCAAAAGTCTAAAATTGATGATATCTAAAGCGCACCTCAGCCGGCAATCCATTTATTGAGACGCTTGGGTTAAAACTTCGCAAAACGATACTTTGTATAAGCGGAGAACGCCGCTGGTCGAAAAAAGAGCCATTTAGGGATGGAAGCTATTTGGATGTCAACTCCCGGTAAGCCTCTTCGATTTCCTTAAAGCGTTTTTCCGCCAGTTTGCGAAATTCTTCGCCTAAATGTTGAATCTTATCAGGATGGTATTTGTTGGCGAGGTTACGGTAGGCCCGCTTTATCTGTTCAGGGGAAGCGTCTCTTTCCACTTGCAGGACGATATAAGGATCTTTGGGCCCGTGCGATTCATCCGGCTGTGTATCGGCACCGGCTGTTTCTTTTTCTGAAAACTGCCGGCTGTAATAATTACGGTAACCGGCTTGCTTTTTTTGCCAGGCTTTGAAGAACCGCCACAAGAGCCACACAACAATCAGGTCATCGATCCAGCCCCAACCAATGGCAAAATCCGGGATGATATCATAAGGGAATAAGGCATAAAGCAGCGCCAGAAATGATAACAAATATTTAATCATAGGCGGCCTCAATCCGAGTCCGGACCTTTAATTAACAATTCCGAAGCTGTATGACATACGCCTTGGAGGTTATAAAACTCGGCTCGTGAAAAATACGGGTTAACCCAGAAAATGATCCTGGTGGCGGGTTTCGCTTTTTTGAGCTTTTATGCGGCCGGTTGTGCCGCATTCAGGGCATTTTATCTCTGTCGGCACTTCACCAGCAAGAATCTCAATCATTGCTTTACATTTTGCACATCTAATGGCCTGTTTCTTTTTCTCTTCCGGCGCAGCTGCCTGTTCGGAAGCAGGTGTTTCCTGGTCATCGCTTTTCAAAAATGCCATAACTGCCTTGCGCACACAGCCTAAATCATCATCCTCTCCTCCCAGCTCTTTAAGCTTTTCATAATCAGCCTTGGGAATAACGATCTTGGTTTCGATTGTATGTGAATTTTCCATGGCAGCATTGAGCTCTTCCAGGGCCGTGGCAAGATCTGAGAATTTCATATCTCCGGCATCCATTTTTGCCTGTATTTTGCTTTTCAGATCCTCAACAGCAAGCCATTCACCTTCATGGTTTATTTTGCCTGCTTGCAAATCGATATCACTCATATGTGTCCCCTTTTCTTTTTGACTGAGCCAACAACTACCCGCATATTTCAGGAAAATCTATGACGACTCTAACAAATCTTTGTATTTTTGTCCATAAATATCAGCTTTGCTTTTAAGGCTCAATTTTCACACTGATAAACGCCAGCATATATGCCGCAATCCCGCAGGCTATAATTGTTGGGATACCCAGACTGAGCGCGATTTGGGCGGCGGCAATTGATGCCAAAACCGAAGCGCAGCCATTAGCCGCCCAGGCATAGGCCCGCTCGCCCGGACTTTTCAGCAGATACCGCATA
>JABMQM010000092.1 GCA_013203195.1 Desulfobacteraceae bacterium
ATCGGCCAGAATATCAAATATGACTGGATAGTTCTCAAGCGCTATGGCATCAATCTCGCCGGCGTTGTCTTTGATACAATGCTGGCATCCTATCTGATCAATCCTTCCAAACGTGCCCATAACCTCGATCAGATTGCTCTCGATTTTTTGGATTACAAGACCATATCCTACCAGGATGTAACCGGCAAAGGCAAAAAGTCCATCAGTTTTGCCCAGGTGCCGCTGGAGCAAGCCGTTCCCTATGCCTGCGAGGATGCGGACATTACCTTAAAAGCTTTTAAGATTCTTGAGTCTCTGCTTAAAGAATTAGAACTGACGGAACTTATGCAAAAAGTGGAAATGCCCCTTGTGCCTGTTTTGATGGCAATGGAAATGACAGGCATATGTGTGCACAAGGAGAGGTTGCGGCAGCTTTCAAAATCGTTTGAACATCAGCTTGAAAAGCTTGAAGACAGGATATATTCAATCGCGGGACAACAATTCAACATCAAGTCGTCCCAGCAGCTTGGACACATTCTTTTTGAAAAACTGCAACTGCCGGTTCAGAAAAAAACAAGAAAAAAAACAGGCTATTCCACAGATGTTGACGTCTTGACAGTGCTTGCAGACCACCACGAGCTTCCCGGGTTGATTTTAAGACATCGAACTCTGGCCAAACTAAAATCAACGTATACGGACGCTCTGCTGGATCTGATGCATGGGGAAACCGGACGCATCCATACATCATTCAATCAGACGGTTACCGCTACCGGTCGATTGAGCAGTTCGAATCCGAATCTTCAAAACATTCCGATCCGCACCGATGAAGGCATGGAAATTCGCAAGGCCTTTATACCAAGAGAAGGATGGATGCTGGTTTCCGCCGATTATTCTCAGATAGAATTGCGTATCCTGGCACATTATGCCGATGATGAAATCTTGATAAAGGCCTTCAAGGATGACGAAGACATCCATAACCGTACGGCAGCAGAAGTGTTTCAGATGTCTCCGTTGTTGATTACACACGATCTTCGGCAGCAGGCCAAGGTAATCAACTTTGGCATCGTTTACGGCATGAGCCCCTATGGCCTCTCCAAAGAACTCGGAATCAGCCGGAAGATGGCAAAAACTTATATCGACAACTACTTTGCCAGATACAAAGGTGTTAAACAGTTTATGGAGCAAACCGTCGAAGCTGCCGGAAAGACCCAACAAACCAGCACACTGCTTGGCCGCATCAGGCTTTTGCCGGATATCGACAGCTCCAATAAAACCGTCCGCGAGTTTGCCGAACGTACTGCCATCAACACACCGATACAGGGGACGGCCGCGGACCTTATCAAACTTGCCATGATAAAAGCGGACACTCGCTGCAAGGAAAAAGGTCTGAAAGCTGCCATGCTGCTTTCAGTGCACGATGAGATTGTCTTTGAAGTTCCACCCGCAGAGCTTGAAATTTTAATAAGCCTTGTAAAAGAAACCATGGAAGGAATCTGGACCCTCAAAGTACCGCTTAAAGTGAATGTGAAGAGCGGGAAGAATTGGGGTGAAATGCATTAGCTTAATCCGGACAAGCCGGAAAAGCTGAGCGCTTCGCTTGTGGAGCACTGCGTTCGATGAGTGCTTTGCTTGAGGAGCACTGCGTTCGAGGAGCGCTTCGCTTGAAGAGCACTACGTTCGAGGAGCGCTTCGCTTGATGATTAATGCTTGAGCCTCAAGGACTTTAGGCCGCTCCTCAAGTCACAAAGTGACGATCCTCAAGGCTTTCAGCCGCTCAGTGATTGAGGCCCAGGTTTTTCAGGACGAAATAAACTAATCCTCTGGTTCAGGCGCTTCGTCTGACCCGTGCACTGCCTCTTTGACAGTGTTGTAAACATTTTTAAATGTGTCATTAAAGCCGGCCGGGGAGACTCTTCCGGCCTCAATAAACTTAACGACAACTTCCTTGGTTACCTTTAAAATCTGTTCATCAATAGATGCCATTTGTCATACCTTTTTATAATTCTCTATTTGCAATAATTCTGATCTGTTATCAGAACAGTAGTCGCTTGTCAAGATTCTCCGTCCCAGGCTTTTTTTCATGAAAAACCCGGGTTAAACAGTCTATTTGACATTAGCCGCTTAATAATCTATGGATAGTTTCGTAAAAGGCTTACGCTGCAGCCACAAAGGCACAAATGTTAGTGATCAGTTATCAGTAATCAGTTTTCCCTTACTGTTCACTTTTCACTGATGACTGTTGACTCGTAACTGCCTTGGTGGCCAAACTATTACATCAAAGCATAATGGAGCAATAAATGCCGCCGTCGTTTGAAAAGACTATCGGTAATACGGAAAGTCCGGACACTATTAAAACCGACATGCTTGATCCGTTGGATTATCAATATCGCCTGCAAAGAGATATTGATATTGTGATCAAACAACCCGAATATACATCGGTATGCCCCATGACCGGTCTTCCCGATTTTGGCTGTATTACAATTAGATACAGACCCAACCAAAAGATTATTGAATTGAAATCTTTGAAATTTTATCTGTTGCAGTATAGAAACGTTGGGATTTTCTATGAGCATGTGGTTAATCGGATTCTGGATGATTTGGTTAAGGTACTCGACCCTAAATTTATGGAAGTAGCAGGAGATTTTACAGCAAGGGGCGGTATTACCACCAAGGTTGCCGCGGTGTACGAAAGGAAAGCATGATGTTTCAAAATATTGAACTTGTTGCGCCAAGGGTGCGCCCGGTTGTTCTATTGTTATTTTGGGTAATTTTTTTGACGCTGATTACAGGGTGTTCAACTGTTACAACCATCAAAAAGGCCACAAAGGGAATGATCCATAATATATCAGCCCCGGATGATAATTTAACAAAAAAAATCGGCATAACTCTGTTTGAAAACAAAACTTTATCTCCTGATCAACAATTTGACAAAAACTTTGTTAATTATCTTGCAGCAAACATTAAAGCGGAATGTTCCGGCATCCTGATGGTGCCGCCAGATGCTGCCGAACAACCTGATTATCTGCTTGAGCCGCCCAAAGAGGCCTCAGGACGGATCGACAACTTTCAGTTGGCAAAAACAGGCAGAAATTTGGGGCTGAATGCAATTGTGACCGGAGCGCTGATCTCGATCAGTAGTAATCAGAAAAAAAAAGGCCTGCTTTGGTTTGAGGACATCCATGAATATGTGCAGGTACAGGTAGCGATTGCAGTATACGAT
>JABMQM010000093.1 GCA_013203195.1 Desulfobacteraceae bacterium
ATAGCTGGAATGCCAGGCCGCATGCTCCATCTCGGCGCCGTTATCCAGCAGAATCACGATATTAGCTTCCAGGTCATCGGCCGTCGACTGGAATACGCAGCTGTCATCGGCATAGACCGTCTGCCCTGAAAATATAACGGATAGTGTGATAAATATTCCTGCTAACCAGAAAGATTGTAATCTTTTTATTTTTTTCATAATCGACCCCTTGGCAAACTTTCGTGCGGGTATGTCCGTCATTTTTTATTGCATAAACAGCACCCTGAAACCTTTCTTGTGCCGCCGCTATGCGGTAAGAATCTAATAATGGTTTCTATACTCCCTAAAACAGATCCACCGAACAGACCTGTTGGCGCCTATTTTGCGCTAAGGATCAGAAACCGATGCGGTAGAATCCCACTTGGACCCGGGACTGGGCACCGGACGGCCCGTATCCTGTACTTATTGCCGCATATCTGTGCGCTTTGTATTCGGTGGCGCCGCCGACCTCAAACCCCGACCCCGCAGGGGGCACAGTTGCGCCCTGATATACTACACTCCCGTTGAATTCCTGAATTGAACCGAGTATATATTTTTCTGAAGAATCGGCGTTATTCGGGAAATTCAGCCCCGCGTTTACCGTGATATTATCATCATAGTACAGAGCCTTTGTTTTGATCACGTAAGCTAAGGCAGATTCGGCTGAATAGAAGGCGAGTTTATGGTAATTTTCATTTGCGGCAATCTGCACCTCGATCGTCGAAGTCGTGGTTGCCGCCATGCCCATCAGAGTGAGCAAAACCATAATCATCAGGGCGAGAACCAGAACCGATCCATCCTCATTTTTAAATTGAAAATTGTTGGCGCGAAAATCAGTGTTCATGGAATTCATCCTTAAATTACTCTGTTTGTCTATCTTAATACATAAAAGATCCGCCGGAAATAATTAATCTTCCAGATCAGCTTTAATAAATCGCATCTGAATTGTTTTGCCTCTCTTTGTAACCGTCACGGTTACTTGTTTGGTGTCTGAAACCGGTCCGGCAACTACATTCCATTCAACCGTATGACCATCGGATGTCGTTTCCGGGCCATGATCCCCTTCGTCCAGCTTGGCATTGCTGTATGGCAGCGCGACAAGCTCTTCCAGCTTATCCTGGGCCCAGGTGCTTCTTTTCGTCAGGTAGCTGGCCGAGGAATTCACCTTGATTGCCGATGTTTGCATAGCCGCTATGGCCAGCAGGCCAATGGATAGAATGGAGACGGCCAGAAGCACCTCAATAAGGGTGAAACCTTCTTTTTTTTTCAATCTGCCGACGGCAGAAGCAATATAGCGCGTATATGTGAGGTATGATTTCACAGCACCCTTCCTACATGTCGATGTTGCGGCATTTGGCGTTAGATTCCAAAGTCCTGCTGATAGTCGTATCCTTCTGGCTTTTGCCGACAATTTTTATATGAACCGTTTCATTGGTACCGTTACTGTCCTGATCCAAATAGGTAAGCTCGAGAGAATCGATGTTTTCGGCAATAACCTGATTTCCCGATCCTGCATTCCTGACAAGATCGGTGCCGGACAGGGAGTACGTTATATCTTCACCGCTATCTATAACCCCGTTGTCTGATAAGGCGGAGTCGCCATATAAGTAATCCATTGTAAAATTAATCGAATCTGACGCTGCAGTGACGACTCCGAAGTTGGAACTCCCGGTCGGATCATATCCGGCCATCCGGATTTCTCTGGTTATGTAATACATGGCGGCCCTCAGGTTCTGCTGCACGGCGGCAACTCGTTCCTGGTGTATGTAAGATTGCTGCTGTACCTGAAAAGTAGAATATATAGCCCCCATAACAACAAGGGATATAACCATGGCCACCATCAGTTCGACGATGGTAAATCCCGTATTTTTCAAAATGGCTTCTGTGCGCGCTTGCATAATAACGTTTCCTATTCTTCCCAGGCGGACCCGGTCCATTTTCGCAGCATGATGACGCCGCTGGATAGGGTTCCGACACCAAATGTTTTGTTACTTATATTTTGCAGATAGACATAACCTGCGTTGGAGGTACCTTGCGAATTCACGATAAACACGTTCGGGGTTGACGCATACGTTATCTCGTCGTCAAAGTTGCTGTCGATGGCGGATGTGGCATCACCGTGGCCGTAGGCGACACCGCTCCCGTAATCACTCAGTACAACCGTTTTCTCGACCGCATTATCGGTTCCGGACCACAAGCCGTCCCCCCCCTTACCGGAGCAGACCTGATACTTATCGTCCGTCTTATCAAAAACAATGGCCCAGTCGGTATTCTGTTTGATGGCACCCATCTTGGCCAGCTGCATGTTGGAATACAACTCCCGGGCCGCGCTCTTTAATCTGGCATTGGGAAGATAGGCTAAAAAGTTAGGTACGGAAATAGCGGTCAGGGTGGCTATTACAGCAATTACGACCATAAGCTCTATAAGTGTAAATCCGGTATTGTCACGCATAGTTTTTATACTCCTGAACTGGTTCATCCAACCAGCCTCTCTAAATTTATACAAATTTTATGCCACTTTTCCTCGTTTAGATGCAACCACTCCTGGGCCGAATGATAAAATCTGATTTATATATCTGAAATAATAAATAATAATCGAAATGTCAAGTAGCTGTGGGAAATATGGAGAATGTCGGATTGAAAAGGAAAAAGAAAGGACGTTCGCAAAATTTTCTTAAAAACTATTAACTTTTTTAACAGCAGTATTAAATAATTTTATACCATCCCGATTGCTTTATTTCCATGGCTCAGAGGCATCGGCACCGATCCATCGCCGCAAAATGACAACCCCGCTGGATCTGGTACCAACACCGTAGCAGGAATTATTACTCGAATTTGTCAAATAAACATATCCGCCGTTACCTGTTCCTCTTGAGTTCATAACAATCACGTTTTTAGGGCTTGAATACGTGATAAAGTCGTTTCCGAAAGTACCGCCGATGGGGTCAGTGGCGCTCCCTTTACCGAAGGTGACACCGCTGCCGTAATCGCCCAAAATTACTTTTTTAACAACGTCATTATCTGTACCACGCCAAGAGTTATCAGGACCTTTTCCGGAGCATACCTCATATGTGCGTGCATCGGCATTAAAAACAATCGCCCATTTCTTGTTACTCTTGATTGCACCAATCTTTACCCGCTGCATGTTTGAATACAGGTCCCGGGCCGCACTTTTCAATCGAGCATCAGGTAGATAGCTCAAAAAGTTGGGTACGGCGATAGCTGCCATGATGCCGATAACAGCGATCACAATAATGAGCTCTACAATTGTAAATCCGTCTTGTTTATACATCCTTTAAAACTCCTATTTCACCGCAAAGACGCTGAGGCCGCAGAGAGAATTAATATTATCATTAACAAATTCCGTGCCAAAAATTTGTTAAGAGATTTCACCCTGGAAGCAAAAGGCATTTAAATAAAAATTTTTTTTCTTAAAGTCTTTGCAAACCGTTGGCCTGTATAGGTTGCCAAAGATTAATTTTGCCGTGCATCAATAATTTATTATTTTGACCCGGGTCAGATTAAATAAGGTGTTGCAGTTTAATGGCAAGAACAAAGCGGGAAAGTGCACAGAAAGCCGTGCACAGCGCACATTTTTCAGAGCACTTTTACTCACCGCAGAGTCGCAGAGAAGGTGGTAGAAAAGAGCGCTACGCTTGAGGAGCGCTGCGCTTTAAGATCGCTTCGCTTAAGGGGGAAAAAGTCTTTTTATCAATTCCCCTCAAGGCCGAAGGCCGCTCCTCAAACGAAGTGCTCCAATGGCAAATGACGAATGACTTTTGCATGTAATAATCTTAGTGACTTGGTGTCTTGGTGGCTGAACTATTACCTTTAAGGCTTTTCTAAAATATCATGAGTTCCAATATTTCTTAAAATGTATGTGTCTTCTTTTTTTTGGAATGTAAAGCGGTAAGACTGGGTTATCCGGCCTTCCCAAATATCCCGGGGATCCTTCATTTTTTTGATATTTAAAGAGGGGTGATTTGGATCAGACAATAAAAATCCCAGCTGTTTTTTGGTTGCTTTTTTTATGTATTGGGGCAGTTTTTTGTATTGTTTTTTAAACCTTTCGGTTCGGTAGTATTTCATATGGATTTAGCCCGGATATTTCATGAAAATTTTTCAGCAAACTTATTTTATATAATAAACTTGATCGCTAAATGGTTTCCAATGCATAAATGAGGGATTTTTTCGATGAGCAAGTTGAGTACCTTAATTTGTCAATCAGATGCGCAATCCCGCTTTATTTTAGCGGGGGCCGCATCCGCCGTCGCCCAAAAAAGGGCTATGGCAGGACAAGCAAGGGTTTTTGCCCGCCTGTCCCGCTGTTGCGAGGGGCGTACGTCTGTACGTCGAGGGCGGAAACCCGCGGAGAAC
>JABMQM010000011.1 GCA_013203195.1 Desulfobacteraceae bacterium
ATTACGACTAAGCCTGCATATCACGTTGAAATTACGTATACAGGGCAGGAGTTCTGAATTTGTGCTTTAAGATTTAGTATTTTGCCACTTGTCATTAAGAACCGAGAACTAATGACTAATGACAAGTTACAACTTACAGGAGGTTTAACATGCAGGTTGCCCTTACAATCGCCGGTTCGGATTCATCCGGCGGCGCCGGAATTCAGGCGGATCTAAAAACGTTTCAAGCCCTTGGTGTTTTCGGCATGAGCGCCATTACCGCCGTTACTGTGCAAAACACTCAGAAAGTCTATGATGTCCAGGAAATGCCGCCTAAAATCGTCTACGATCAAATATTGTGTCTGTTTGATGATATTGACATCCATGCCGTCAAAATAGGTATGGTTTCAAGTATTGCTCTGATCGAGAGCATTGCCCGTGCGCTTAAGGCGGTAGATCCGCCGGCCGTAGTGCTCGATCCGGTTATGATTTCCAAAAGCGGCTATCGGCTGTTGAATCAGGACGCCCAGGACGCTCTGGTAGACTATCTATTTCCGCTGTCTGAAGTTGTCACCCCCAACATTTTTGAAGCCGAAGCCCTCACCGGTATGAGCATAAAAAATATAAACGACATGCAAGACGCTGCCGCCAAAATTTTAAAGCTGGGGGCAAAGAAAGTGGCCGTCAAGGGCGGACATCTGGGAGAGGACCTTGCTACCGATATTCTTTACGACGGCATTGACTACAAAAAACTTCAGAGCCACCGGGTTGAAACCAAAAATACCCACGGCACCGGCTGCACTTTTTCTTCGGCCATCGCGGCCAATCTGGCTCTGGGCAAATCCTTCTTCGAGGCCGCCACGCTTGCCAAGGCATACATCAGCGGTGCCATTGAGAATGCTCTCGACCTCGGAAAAGGTTGCGGCCCCACTAACCATTTCTTTGAGCTATACGCCAAAGCACAAATCAACCGGCATTGAAATTTGTTTTGAGCCCTGACAACTTTAAATTGATCTTTTTGCGCTCAATTGAGGTTGAAGTTTATTATAACTATGTGTTACGAATCCTTTACGCTTTGGTTGAAGATTTATAAATCAAGTTTAATTCCTCTAAATTAGCTACGGACAACAGACAACGAACTACGGACATCGAGCGTTTCACTCGATTATGGTGTTAATAAGTGAGTACATCCAGCACTGACAAAAAGCCAATTAATCAGAACTTGGGGCAGAACGGAAAGTTGCAGAAAGAGCCCGTGGAGCCAAAGGATCAAACAATAGCCGATCCAAAGCATGTAAGCGTTGGGGGTTCCGCTTTTAAAGAGCTTTTGGCCGTCCTTGTTTTTGGAGCCCTCAGTACCGCGTTAATGATATATTTGGAAGCATTTGAAAAACTTTACATATACACGCGGTCGGTTGAGCTCTTTGGTTTTGGTGAAATAGCTGTTTTTCTACCTTCTTTTTTGGCAATCGGATTCGTATTGTATTCTTTACGTCGCATCGAAGAACTAAAATCTGAGATAATCGGGCGCCGAAAGGCCGAAAATAAGCTGCAAAAGAGCGAGAAAATGTACAAAGAACTCAGCATTACCGACGATCTCACCCAACTTTACAATTCAAGATATTTCTATAGTAAATTGCAAGAAGAGATCAACAGGTCGGCTCGTTATAAACATCCATTGTCTTTATTGCTCGTTGATATAGATGACTTTAAGATAGTAAATGACAGATATGGGCACCTGGAAGGGGACAAAGTCCTGTCTATCTCAGGTAAAATCATTAAAGCTTGTTTGCGGAGAATCGACTCAGCCTACCGCTACGGAGGGGAGGAATTTACAGTTATTCTACCCGGAACCGGGCTCGAAGCCGCCGTGAATGCCGCCGAAAGAATAAAAAAGCAAATAGGAGTTCAAAAGTTCTCCACAAGTACAAATGAGACTGTAAATATAACTGTAAGCGTTGGTGCTTGCCAGTTCGAACCGGATGAGGAAATGAAAGCCTTTGTCAAAAGGGTGGATAATGCCATGTATACGGCTAAACAAGAAGGAAAAAATCGAGTTTCCTCAGCATAATGTTACAAAAATAAAATTTTTTCTTGACATGTGCATTTGTGTGCATTAATGTACAGGCATGGAACCTCAATTGACAAATAGACAAATGAAAATCGCGGAAGAACTGGTTGAAGTCTTTGATTCAAAGTTTTTCAAAACCCTGAGCGAACCGGGTCGAGTTCAGATTTTAAAGTTCATTATGCTGAACGGACGTGTTGACATCGGAACGATTGCCGAAAATATGCCCCAGGACCGGTCGGTTATTTCCAGGCACCTAACTCTCATGCACGAGGTCGGGATTTTGCAATGCGAAAAGGAAAGCCGCCACATGTTTTACGAAATCAATGCCCAGGCATTTCTCGACAAGCTGGTAAATATTACGGAAAAAATAAGAACATGTATGGCCG
>JABMQM010000094.1 GCA_013203195.1 Desulfobacteraceae bacterium
CTCTTAAAGGCGACTGTCTCACGCCTATCCTCATATTTAGTTAGAAGGATAACCATTAGGATGCGTTTTATGCCATTGCCAGGCTGTTTCGACGATAGCATTGAGATCTGCAAATTGTGGTTTCCATCCAAGTTCTTTAAAGGCCTTTTCGCTTGAACCTATGAGTACCGCCGGATCACCTGGCCGTCTTTCCACAATCTTTGCTGGAATTTGTTTGCTTGTAATATTCCGGGCAACCTCTATAACTTCTTTGACCGAGTACCCATCACCGTTTCCAAGGTTATATTGCCCTCCCGGCAAACCGTTCAGCAGTCTATCCAGGGCAAGCAGATGGGCCTGAGCCAAATCATCTATATGAATATAATCCCGAATGCAGGTTCCATCTTTGGTCGCATAGTCATCTCCAAAAATATTTATTGTTTCCCTCTGCCCTAAAGCGGTTTTAAGCACAAGCGGAATAAGATGAGTCTCCGGATTGTGCTCCTCTCCTATTTCGCCCTCCGGATCAGCACCTGCAGCATTAAAATAACGCAGAGCAACATATTCCAGCCCGTATGCCGCTCTGAAATCTTGAAGAATCTGCTCAACCATTAATTTACTTCTGCCATACGGATTAATTGGGTTGTACGGATGCTGTTCCGTGATGGGAATTTCTACAGGTTCGCCATAAACAGCGCATGAGGAAGAAAAGATAAAGTTTTTAATATTTTTCTTTAACATTTCTTCAAGTAAAGTAATTGTTGCCGCAACATTATTTTGATAGTATTTTCCGGGATCCTCAACTGACTCTCCCACGTAACAAAAAGCTGCAAAATGCATCACAGCCGCTATCGGATGCTCTTTAAATATTTGATCCAGCAGCTTTGTGTCGGCCATTTGTCCTGCTATAAACGGCCCCCATTTTACCGCCTGCCGGTGGCCGTAAACAAGGTTGTCTAAAACAATAGGATGATATCCGTTTTTGGCCAGATATTTACACATGTAGGATCCAATGTAACCCGCACCCCCGACAATCAAAATGTTTTTCATTTCTTAATGGACTCCTTATGCATTTCTAACTTCATCTTTGATCCGTTTTACATGCCCGCGACCCAGTCCTTTGACTTCGCAGCCTAATTCAAAATAACGGCGTATCTTTTGATCATCAAGTACGCCGAAGCAGTCGATGATTGCTGCCGGCCGGCCTGTCATTGCCACAATATCATCAGGATTCAGTTCAAGATAATCCTGATGCCTGACAGCTATCATCACAGCATCGGCAAACTGTAAGGTTTCTTGCAGATCTTTATGCACACGGATATCACTGAGATTCTCCTGGTTCCTGAAAAACCTTGCTATGGAGTGTCCTACCGCGGGATAGGTGTCCTGCTTTTCAAGCTCCCACCAATGACGAACATAGGGGTCGTGGACGACTAGTTCTGCTCCCATCTCCGCTAATTTTCGGACTATGATTTCCGAGCCGCTGTAACGGGTATCACCTACATCTTCCCGATAAGAGACTCCCAGGACGGCGATCCTGGAAGCTGCAACAATCTTTCCCATATTTCTAAGGGCATCGCGCGCCAGCTGGGCTGCCCGAAAACCACGGGTATCGTTAATATCAATGGCTGCTGGCGTTATCTTGAAAATATCGTCTTCAAACCCCATAAGGGTATGATATGCCCAGACACCCAAACCGCCATCCTTGGGCAGGCAGTAGCCTCCGATACCCGGTCCCGGAAAGATAATATTGGAGTGCGTCGGCCGCACTTTAATAGCTTCTATGACTTTAATCAGATCCACCCCGTTGCGTTCGGAAAACAGGCTCCACTCATCTAGAAAAGCAAGAATTGTGGCCCGGTATGAGTTTTCCACTATCTTGCAGGTTTCACTTTCAATGGGTCGATCAAGCACTGTAAGAGGAAATTTATCCACGTTTAAAACATCCGAAAGGAATGCTGTGACGCGCTCACGGGCTGTTTCATTGATACCGCTGCATACACGCCAAAAATCACGAATGGACGCCACGTAATCCCGCCCCGGCATGACGCGTTCAAACGAATGGGCCAATAGTGGTTCAGTATCCTGGAGGCCACGCTTTTCAAACGCCTTTTTGATAATGGGATAAGCCACATACTCGGTTGTTCCGGGCGGTACTGTAGTTTCAATCAGTACCAGGCACTCAGGGTTGATCTTTTCACCAATGATTTTCAGGCTGTTTTCCAGGGCAGCAATGTCGGCATTGCCCTGCTTAACATCCCCAATAGCTTCTTTGTTATAATCACACTGCACATCCACAACCACCACATCAGCAAGTGTCAGAGCATCATATGTAAAACTGGCTGTTAAAGTTCTCTTTTCCTTGACACAGCGGTAAATCATTGGTGCCACTTCCGGATCCTCCGCTTCTACGGGAGCAAGGCCGCGGTTGAGATACGGAATTTTCCAGTAAGATCTTGTCGAGGGGCGCTGCATTCCGATGACGAATTTTATGGGTTCCCTCTTCTTTTTATCAACTGAATCGGCAACAACGCCTGCCATCACTGCACCGACAAAGCCTACACCCATGACCACCACGATTTCCCGCCCCATCAGGCGCTGTTCCGCGACAAGGCTCTGCAAACGGTCGAATTCTTCTTGAAAATCTTTATCTTCCGGCAGCGGAAAGGCTTCCCCTGAAGGACAGACGGATGTTAGAGAATGTACGTTCTGAGCAGCGTTTTCATCTTTACCGCTGGATTGTAACTTGGGCATAGTTGCTCCTTTATCGGTTCTGGGTTCCGGGTTCAAAGGTTCTGGGTTCAGGGTTCTGGGTTCAGCGTTCTGGATTTTACGTTCTGTGTTCTGGGTTCTGGGTTCAATGGAACGCGGATAACACAGATTAAAA
>JABMQM010000095.1 GCA_013203195.1 Desulfobacteraceae bacterium
GTTCACATCTTGATCTGTGATTAATTTGAAGTTAATAATGTGCCCTCCATCATTTATTCTACACACTAATATTTTTCCATAATAAAAACAATTTCATCTTTTTAATAACTATAATCACTAATCAACACCGATTTTCGCGGAATTATAACCGTCATAAGATATAAGAAAATGTGTGGTCAACAAATCTTTCTAAGGTAAGTCTGAGCTTGGTTCATCCGAATCAGGAGAAGAGTTGCAGAGACAAAATCTTATATTCTAAGGCGGTTACAATATCGTAAATTTTCATCTAAAAACATGACATATATGGCCGATAAAAGAGGGTCTTGCAATTCATAACCTACTGTTA
This sequence comes from Desulfobacteraceae bacterium, assembly GCA_013203195.1. Taxonomy (GTDB): domain Bacteria; phylum Desulfobacterota; class Desulfobacteria; order Desulfobacterales; family UBA11574; genus Desulfatibia_A. Next base: position 347 of record JABMQM010000095.1, read on the forward strand.
TTCCAGCATAATAGCTGATAGCGCTCAATTCGTTTACTATTAAACTATATTGTTTTAGAAGTATTCGTAATGCTTATTTAAGCGTCACAGTGTATAAGATTTGTTAGTTTCAGCCGAAACAGTTAATTGCACAACTATACGTTTTCACAGCATATTTTTCCATATGGTTAAAATGCGAGGGTACCAAAACCATGACCGCGAAAATCGGTGTTGATTTTAATTTTTCAACTTGGCAAAGGCATCGGATACTAAATTCTCGATTAAGCCCTCTTCCGCAACAAAAGGCAGTGTGATATGGTCTAACCCTTGGCGCATTTCATTGTATTTTATGCTTGTTTCTATCGAGTTTTTATTTCTTGCCCATGCACGTCTCGCAACCCCTCCCATGACGTCCCATGGTATTGCTCTCTTAATAACCCTATCTACTCTTTTGCTCCCATCAAGCACTAATCCGAAACCCCCGTTTATCGCCTTTCCGATTCCTACTCCTCCACCATTGTGTAACGCAACTAAGCTCATACCCCTGGCAGCATTTCCGGCAAAACATTGGGTTGCCATATCCGCCATTATATTACTGCCGTCTTTTATGTTAGCAGTCTCTCTAAAAGGTGAGTCCGTACCTCCTGTATCATGATGATCTCTACCTAACATTACAGGGCCGATTTCTCCGTTTCTCACCATTTCGTTGAACCGAAGGGCCATTTTCATTCTTCCCATGGCATCCTGATATAATATCCGGGCCTGAGTTCCGATAACGAGCCTGTTTTTGTCTGCATCTCTTATCCATACATAGTTGTCTTTATCCTGGAATCTTCTGTCAGGATCTATACATCCCATGGCAGCTTTATCGGTCTTTAGTAGATCTCCTCTTTTACCACTCAAACAAACCCACCTAAATGGACCATAGCCATAATCAAATAAAATTGGCCCCATGAGATCTTCGACATAGGAGGGAAATATAAACCCATCTATAGGATTCTCTCCATTTTTGCAGATTTCTTTCACTCCTGCATCAAACACTGCTTTCAAAAAACTGTTACCGTAATCAAAAAAGTAAGTACCCCGCTCAACAAGGGTGTTGATCATTTGATAATGGTGTCTCAATGAGCGGTCTACATATGTTTTGAATTTCTCCCAATCCGACCTTAAAAGTTCAGTTCTTTCCTCAAAGGTCAAACCCTGAGGACAATACCCACCGTCATAAACGGCATGGCAAGATGTCTGGTCAGATAATAAATCGATTTTAAGATTGTTATCCACCGCATATTCCAGCAGATCCACAATGTTTCCGTAAAATGCGATGGCAATACTTTCTTTTTTATCCTGATTTTCTTTCGCCGTTCTGAACGCCAGGGCCGGGTCGTCGATGATCTTGCTAATCCACCCTTGCTCATTTCGCGTTTGAATTCTCGAATAATCAACCTCAGCAATGATCCCAACACCATTTGCAATCTCAACGGCTTTACCCTGTGCTCCACTCATTCCACCAAGCCCCGACGATACAAAAAGGTATCCACTCAAGTCCTTATCAGGGTGTATGCCCAGTTTTACCCTTCCGGCATTTAAGATGGTGGTGTAGGTTCCGTGTACGATTCCCTGTGGTCCGATATACATCCAACCTCCGGCGGTCATCTGGCCGTAATTGGCAACGCCCAATGCCATGGCCCTGTGCCAGTTTTCCTGGTCATCGAAAAGCCCAACCATCAACGCATTGGTGATTATCACCCGTGGGGCTTCAGGCATTGATGCGAATAATCCCAATGGATGACCTGATTCAACCACAAGAGTTTGTTCCTGTGTCATAACTTCCAGATATCGCTTGATCAGCCTGTACTGCATCCAGTTCTGGCAAACCTGGCCCGTTTCGCCATAGGTAACAAGCTCATACGGATAAAGCGCAATGTCAAAATCCAGATTGTTATCTATCATTACCTGGAAGGCTTTACCTTCAATACAGTATCCTTTATATTCTTCGATTGGTTTGCCTTTTATCCCTCCTTCCGGTCTGAAGCGGTAACCGTAGATTCTTCCGGTTGTTAGAAGCTCGTCCAGAAATTCAGGTGCTAATGTTTGATGCCATTTTTCAGGGATATATCGTAATGCATTTTTCAAAGCCAGTTCAGTTTCATTTTTTGATAAGGTAAAATCTCTTTTAGGTGCCCTCCTGATACCTTTGATAAATTCAGGCATATTGGGCAACTCACCAAATATTTCGTCCAATTTTACTGTCATGGATTTTGAAACATCGATATTATTAATCATTTGATTATCCCTCTAAATGATATGCTTATGTATCTATTATTCACAAACTGCCCTAAAATAAAAGAGAAAATAGAGAGTAAAAACTCAATGTTGTTGTTTATTCAAATTCTGCAATTGTATTATCGCTGAAAAATTGATAATAATCCAATTGATATTAATGCGCTTGGGAAGCATAATTTTGATTAACTCGTAAAAAGTCGAAGAACACCATTTTTTGTCATTCTGGCGAACCCCGGATCGTGGCCCGGGACAGGCGCCGGAATCCAGTTTTTTCTATTGGTTACAGAGTTCCTAGACTCCGGTTTTCACCGGAGTGACGA
>JABMQM010000096.1 GCA_013203195.1 Desulfobacteraceae bacterium
AATATATGACAACCATGAAAAGTCCTGACAATAAGGCTCTGGAGTTGGCCCTGCAGGCCCTGAAGTGGACCGACGAAGCTATCTGTAAATTTACGTCGCTTGAGTCTCTGCCTGAACCCATAGACTGTAAGACGGGGTGTCACTATTGCTGTTTTAACCTTCCGGTGGTAACGCCCCCGGAAGCGCTGCTTATAGGTTGTCATGTAGAACAGACTTTCACGGCTCAGGAGAAAAAAGAGATTAACGACAGAATTAAAAAGATTATAGAACGCATAGACGGCATAAGCCCTTATGAAGTGGCCATGATGCGGCATGAGCTACCCTGCATCTTTTTAAAAGATGCAATGTGTATGATTTATGAGGTAAGACCTGCTGTGTGTCGAACCTGCACTTCGACAAATGCCGAGCATTGCAAAATGATCTTTGAGTCCAGGAATCACAGGGCCAGGCTAAAATGTTATCAGCCAATACGTGAAATCTTTCAAACTGTCCATTCACGTTTAGTTGATCATTGTCGGGAAATGGGGTGTCAAGCTGATGCTTTGCCTTTACCAGAGGCCGTTAAAGATTATTTCAGGCACCCTGAACCAATCGAGGCATGGTTGCAGGGCGAAATAGTCTTTCAAATGCACAACCCGGGCAAATCGTAACCAAACAGAATAGTTCAACAATTTACTTTAATGTACTATTTAACAAGCAGATACTGGATGCTCGATGCTTGATACTCGATAAAATGAGGATAACTTCCTTTTAAAATCCAGCATCCAGGAACCAGTATCCAGCATCTTATTCATAACGGCGGTACATGATGGTATAAATATTATTGCTACAAAAAGGGGAAAACACACAACTAACGAAAGAAAAGTATCTTGACAAAATCCTTCCGCAAGATAATGGTTGCGCGGCATAAAGGATTTGTGCGAATAACGAGATGAAATTTAATTTTTAACAGATTGATAGAACGAGGAAAAAATGACTCAAGCTAAAATTGGCGATAAGGTAAAGGTTCACTTTGAAGGTTGCTTGGTAGATGGAACTGTATTCGGTTCTACAATGGACGAGGAGCCGTTTGAGTTTACAATCGGAGAGAAAAATATGCTGCCGGGCTTTGAAAATTCGGTCGTCGGCATGAAAAAAGGAGACACAAAAACAATCACACTTACCCCGATGGAGGCTTACGGTCCATACAAAAAAGAACGCGTATTTGGTATGGAGAAATCCGGCTTCCCCCCGGAAATAAATTTAGAAGTTGGGAAGCGTCTTAGAGTTCGCAAACAAGATGGAGAATATGCTGTCGTTACCATTAAACATTTTGCTGAAGATAGTATCGTGTTAGATGAAAACGATCCCCTAGCAGGGAAAACCCTAAGCTTTAAAATCGAGCTTGTTGAAATTATATAGCAAACACGCCGACCATGTCTAACCGCATGGTATATATTAGGAGTCTTTATGAATTGTATTTTTTGCCAGTCAGAGATTAACGACGATGATATCTTAAAAGATGGAATTGACGCTAGAGTAGCAGGGGAAAAAACATGCCCTTTAGAATACAATTGCCCTGAATGTATTCATGTTTGGGTTACTGAAAGCTGTGCAGAAAAATTTCCGCTTGACCCTTTCTTTCAAGATCCGGAAAGAAGAATTACGCTCAGCAGATGTATTCGAAAACTTTGCGAACAAAACAATGATAACCGTTTGCAAGAGCCATTAGGCCTTCAGAAGTTAAACTATCTTTGGATGAAGAAATAAAAATAGGAGTAAAAGATGGTAAGAACGGAAATTTCACTTTTTATGAAAAACGTTCCCGGCGAACTCGGCAAACTGGCATCTCTGCTGGGAGATGAAGGCGTCAACATCGACGCCCTCACGATCCAGGATGCATCTTCTTATGTGCAGAATCTTTTTCAGGCCAGGGGTAAATCGCTCAAGCGCATCGCCTCGGTGGCCAGCTACAATTCCATGCGCAAGGACTCGGCCGACTTTGCCCTGATAAGGCTTCTGGTTGATCAAACCGACAGGACCATCGACCTTTTGTCGAAGAATGATTATATCTTTGACATTATGCCGGTGATGGTACTTGAACTTAATAACAGACCCGGCTCCCTGGCCGCCATCGCCATTAAGCTCGGCGAAGAAGGCGTCAACATCAACTATGTTTACGGTTCGGTGTCATCACCAGATGAAAAATGCCTGTTTGTCTTTTGTCCCGAAGACATCGAGCTTGCGGCCAAGATATTCAAAGATTGGTCCTAACCCGCATTTCTCTTCCTTAAATTATTTCTTGGATTTCTTAGGGTTTGCATTAGAATCGTTTAAATCCTTGTTTTAATGGAATTTGGATGAAATTTTTCCAAAAAAAATCCCGCTAACACTGCAAGTGCTCGCGGGATTTTTATTTGTGCTTAAATTATATGTTATTTATTGTCGTCGTCTTTGACCTCTTCGAAATCAGCATCGACCACATCTTCTTCCGGTGCTGAAGGTCCGGCCTGGGCCGTGTCTTCCGCGCCGGGTTGGGCACCGGCCTGCTGGTCGTCCGCCTGGGATGCCTGCTTATACATCGCTTCCGCCAGCTTATGGGATGCCTGGGTCAATTCTTCGCTCAGGCGTTTGATCTCCTGGGTATCATCACCTTCCATGGCTTTTTTAAGGTTTTCAGAGGCCGCTGCAACACTGCTTTTGGTAGCATCGTCGATTTTGTCGCCAAGATCCTTGATTGATTTCTCGGAAGAATAAATCAATGAGTCGGCCTGATTGCGGGCATCTACCAATTCCCTTTTCTTTTTGTCTTCATCGGCGTGCAGCTCACCGTCTTTTATCGCGTTGTCGATTTCTTCCTGCGTCATGCCGCTGGAGGCCGTAATCTGAATGGACTGCTCCTTGCCGGTCGCCATATCTTTGGCAGAAACGTTCACAATACCGTTGGCGTCGATATCAAAGCTAACTTCAATTTGCGGTATGCCGCGGGGTGCCGGGGGTATACCCACCAGTTCAAAGCGTCCCAGGGTTTTATTGCCGGCAGCCATTTCGCGCTCTCCCTGCAGCACATGGATGGAGACAGCCGGCTGGCTGTCGGCTGCGGTTGAAAAAGTCTGGCTCTTTTTGGTCGGAATGGTTGTATTCTTTTCAATCAGCCTGGTCATGACGCTGCCCAGAGTTTCAATGCCCAGCGAAAGGGGTGTAACATCAAGAAGGAGAACATCCTTGACATCACCTTTGAGGACACCGCCCTGAATGGCGGCACCGAGTGCTACGACTTCATCCGGATTGACGCCTTTGTGGGGCTCCTGTTCGAAAATCTTTTTGACCCGCTCCTGCACGGCCGGCATGCGTGTCATGCCGCCGACAAGAATGACTTCATTAATGTCCTTGGCGGTCCAGCCTGCATCCTTAAGGGCGGTACGGCAGGGCCCTTCTAAATTGTCTATCAGATCGCTGATAAGGGCTTCCAGCTTAGCTCTGGTAATCTTTATGTTCAAGTGTTTAGGGCCGCTGGCATCGGCGGTGATGAACGGAAGGTTCACATCGGTTTCCAGAGACGTGGAAAGTTCCATTTTGGCCTTTTCAGCAGCCTCTTTGAGGCGCTGTAACGCCATCTTGTCGCTCCTGAGATTTATGCCCTGATCTTTATTGAATTCGTCCGCCAGGTAATCGATCAGACGAAGGTCGAAATCTTCGCCGCCAAGATGGGTGTCGCCGTTGGTCGCCTTGACTTCAAATACGCCCTCGCCGATTTCGAGTAAAGAGACATCGAATGTTCCGCCGCCGAGGTCAAAGACGGCTATTTTTTCTTCAGCTTTCTTGTCCAAGCCGTAAGCCAGAGATGCCGCCGTGGGTTCGTTGATAATTCTCAGTACATTGAGACCGGCGATTTTGCCGGCATCTTTGGTGGCCTGGCGCTGGTTGTCGTCAAAATAAGCCGGGACGGTGATGACGGCATCGGTGACCGTTTCTCCAAGGTATTGTTCAGCGGTATTCTTGATGTTCGCCAATATAAAAGATGATATCTCCGCAGGGCTGTGCTGTTTCCCGCGAAGATTGATACGAACATCCCCATTGCCGGCCTGTTCGATTTTATAAGGGAGTATCTTAATATCATCCTGGATTATTTTGGATGTATACTTACGGCCGATCAACCGTTTTACCCCAAAAACCGTATTTTCCGGATTCGTAATGGCCTGCCGTTTGGCGATTTGACCCACCAGTCTTTCCCCGCTTTCGGAAATGGCAACAATTGAAGGAGTCGTGCGCCCCCCTTCAAGGTTTGTAATCACATTGGCGTCACCCCCCTCCATGATGGCCACACATGAGTTCGTGGTGCCCAGATCGATACCTATAACTTTACCCATTTGCTCTCCTCCTCACTATCAAATATGATCAATTTTTTGCTTTTGTCTTTTCAGGCGTTTCATTGTCTTTTTGGTTTTCAGGCGATTCTTTTTTCTTGGAAACCACCACCATGGATGGCCTGATCAGCTTGTCATGCATCAAGTATCCTTTTTGAAGTTCCTTTAGAACGGTTTTATCCGGGTGGTTATCAGCCTCTTCCTGCATAACAGCCTGATGAAAACAGGGATCAAACGGCTTTTCCAGGGATTCAATCGATTTAACGTGAAACTTTTCAAAGATTTTCAATATCTCTGTAAGGGTCATCTGCACTCCTGCGGCGATGGGATCGTCTGCTGGCTTGTTGTCGATAACCGAATCCAGAGCACGTTCAAGGTTATCAACCACGGGGAGCAATGTTTTTACTAAGGATTCGTTGGCAAACTTTCTGAAATCCTCCATCTCGCGAGCCGAGCGCTTTTTGTAGTTTTCAAAATCTGCCGACACCCGCAAAAAACGATCATGTGCCTCTTGGGCTCCTTTCTGGGCAGACTCAAGCTCTGCCTCCAGATCCGCCGGGTGTTCTTCCTTTTCGACGTGATCTTCCTGGTCCGGTTCGCCTGTGGGCAATGATTTATTTTTTCCGTCGGCCTTTTCGTTTTCTTTATGGATTTTAAGTTTCTGCTTTGCGCCCATCCGTTGATGTTACCCCTGATTTGGTTGTATATGGACTTTTAAGTTTTGTAAAAAATAAGACTATCTTAAATAATGTCAAGGCGGTGGTGGGGATTTTGGGATTAGTTCTTTTCTGTAAGATTTATGCATCTTGCGGCAAAAAGTATTATTGCAACCACGAAAACACGAAAAAAGGAAAGCACGAAATTTAAGAATGATATTAAGGGGAAAAAGTCTTTTTTATCAATACCCCTAAAGGACGCCAGGCCGCGCCTCAAACAAAGTGCTTTTCAAGCGCAGCACTCCAGTGACAAATGACGCGCTTTTATTTGCGAGGTCTTACCGATCTAAACGAAATTATGAGACCTTTGAATAACGCCCCCTTTTGCCCAATTCCGGCGGCTGAAACGGAACGTTATTTTGAAAACAGCTATAAAAGGAAGGTTGGTTGTGCACCCTCTATCGAATATTTTCTGAAACACATTCACCATATGTATGACCGAGACCGATCCGTGACACAGACTGCATTACTTATCGCTGCTTCCTTCCGGACCTGACGAGGTTCGTAACCGTCTGTTGCGCGGCGGTCGGTCAAAATGAAGAATAGAGTCCCAAATCAAACCCTCTAGAGGGAATTCAGCCCCGCATAAAGCGGATTTCGGGAAAAGGGCACCGCTAGCTCCCCACCTAGCACAACCACGGATATGAGTATAACCGAAAAGCATTTTTTTCAAGTTAAAAAAAGATTTGCCTGATACCACAAGATAAACGATATTGTTAATTTCCAAACCCTATATTCAGTGTTTTTTATTGACATTGCTCTGTTTCTATCATAGGTAAAATTTGCTTGGAAATCTTAAAAATTGCGCGTTATGTAAAGGAAAATCAGGCTCATGACACGAAATCTGTTGTTGTCGGTTATATTATCTTGCTATTTGATTACGGTCGGGTGTGCCCCCGTAGTCATCGGAACGGTTGTAGCCGCCGGTGCGTATACTTATAAAGACGGTCAGTTGTCACAGTTGTATCAAGCGCCGTTTGATACAACCAACCAGGCATGTACGGCAACATTGCAAAAACTGAAAATAGCGATAACTGAAGAAGCATCTGACGGCATTAATGCAACAATTAAAGCCAAACGAACCGATGGAACACCGGTAATTGTAAAAACTGAGATGGTCGAGCCCAGAATTACGAAGGTTTCCGTCCGTTCCGGCATGGTAGGAATATGGGATAAAAACGTTTCCGAGTTGATTCATGCCAGCATCGCGCAAAGGCTACAAAAATAAATTGTTGCGGATCGTTGAGCAAACCGTTACAGCCTATGGAATGTTCGAGCCGCATGATGCGGTTCTTGTCGGGGTGTCCGGAGGACCGGACTCAGTGGCTCTTCTGCATGCCCTTGTCACTTTAGCTTCCAGGTTCTCCCTCAAGCTTGGGGTCGCCCACCTGAATCATAGCTTGCGCCTGCAAGCTTCAGACAATGACGCCAAATTCGTTGAATCACTGGCCGGCGAATACGACTTGCCCTTTTATCTCCATAAAGCTGATGTTCGTAAATATCAGCTTGAAAACAGACTCTCCCTGGAAGAAGCCGCCAGACGCATTCGTTACGCCTTTTTTATGGATGTGGCCGCAAGCAATCATTTCGATAAAATTGCCCTGGGCCATCATTGTGACGATAATGCCGAACTAGTCCTGATGAATCTGTTTAGAGGAAGCGGCCCCCTTGGCATTGCAGGTATTCCTCCGGTAAGAAGCGGCAAAATCGTACGCCCTTTTATAAAGTTAAGACGAACCGATATTATTGAGTATTTAAAGCTAAAAAAGCTAAAATATGTTTACGACAAGTCCAATTTGGACCAAAGGCACTTGCGAAACAGAGTCCGTCATCATTTAATTCCGTTACTGGAAACCTCTTACAATCCAAAGATCATCGCACCCCTTAACCGTCTGGCTTCAATTATAAGCGCCGAAGAAGAGTGGATGGATGCAGCTGTGAAACCTCTTTTTCATGGGGCTGTTTTGAACGCAACAGACAACACCCTTTCCCTTGCGGTCTCCGGGCTTGAAGGGCTTCCTGTAGCCGCCTTGCGACGGATAATTCGCAAAGCCATTGCAAAGATCAAAGGAGACTTAAGGGGCATTACTTTTGCGCATATCGATGCCGTGGTCCGCCTTTTGGAAAATAGGCGCGCCTATGGAAACCTTGATCTGCCCGATCAGGTCAGAGTTCAGCGCCGTAAAGACTTGCTGCTGATTTCCAAAGAGAAAAAAGCGTTGCGTGACCTTTATTTGAAATCCGCCGCAGATGAAACGCCTGCCTATGAGTACATGCTGGAGAAGCCCGGAACGGTTTTCATCGCAGAGATTGACGCGCAGGTGAAATTGTCTAAAATCAGGTCTGGCGATCGGCCTGATTTTAGTCGTACTGGACATCAGGCCGGTTTTTTTGATATGGATAGACTGAGCTTTCCACTAATTATAAGAAATTTTCGTCCGGGAGATCGTTTTAAACCGCTCGGTATGACCGGGACCCAAAAGTTAAAAGATTTTTTTGTCAATCAAAAAGTCCCTAGAAGCCAACGCGCACAATGCCCCATCCTTCTATGCCGGGGGAAAATAATCTGGGTGGTGGGTCATCGTATCGATGAATCTGTGAAAGTGATACCGTCGACCGGCACCATCCTTAAAGGAGAACTTATACTTGCCTAATTGGCAATAATGGTTAATATAACTCTTATAAATTCGAAATCGTAAAAAGGTCGTTTCTCTGAATTTTTACAAGATCATTAATCGTTAGCAGGGGGTAAAGACTTTTGAATCCATTTTACAAAAACTTGGCGCTATGGCTGGTCATCACGCTGATGATGGTCATGCTATATAATCTGTTTAATCAACAGCATCTGGCTGAAACAAAGATCAGTTACACCGAATTTCTTAGCATGGTCGAAAACGAGCGTGTCAGCGAAGTCATTATCCAGGGACACGAACTCATTGTAACGGATTTAAACCACAACCGCCTCAAGGTATATGCACCCCAGGATATGGACCTGCTTAAGATCCTCAGAAATAAGGGGGTTGCAATCAGTGCCAAACCACCGACTGAATCTCCCTGGTATATGTCAGTCCTGGTTTCGTGGTTCCCGATGATTGTACTCATTGGCGTATGGATTTTTTTCATGCGCCAGATGCAATCCGGCGGCGGCAAAGCCATGTCTTTCGGCAAGAGCCGGGCTCGACTGCAATCAGACCAGTCAAAGAAAGTAACTTTTGAAGATGTTGCCGGAATTGATGAAGCCAAAGAAGAACTGGGCGAAATTGTCGAGTTTCTCAAGGAGCCCAAAAAATTTACACGCCTTGGCGGCCGGATACCTAAAGGTGTTCTACTGATGGGATCTCCGGGTACCGGCAAAACCTTACTGGCGCGTGCTATCGCCGGGGAGGCTGATGTTCCGTTCTTTAATATCAGCGGCTCGGATTTTGTAGAAATGTTTGTCGGCGTGGGTGCCTCGCGTGTCAGAGACCTTTTTGTCCAGGGTAAAAAGAATGCGCCCTGCATAATCTTCATCGACGAAATCGATGCCGTCGGCAGGCACCGGGGAGCAGGCCTGGGAGGCGGACACGACGAAAGAGAACAGACCTTAAATCAGCTTCTGGTTGAAATGGACGGATTTGAATCGAATGAAGGCGTGATTCTTATATCCGCTACAAACCGGCCTGATGTCCTGGATCCGGCCCTGCTGCGCCCGGG
>JABMQM010000097.1 GCA_013203195.1 Desulfobacteraceae bacterium
GCCTGGCTTATTGACGGGTTTCCGAGAAACAAGAATCAAGCGATAAAGCTGGATGAATCCCTGAAGGAAGCCAATATGGCCCTTGATATTGTTATAGAAATTCTTCTTGACCGCGAGATAGCCAAAAACAGAATCATGGGTCGCAGACTATGCGTCAATGACAATAACCATCCCAACAATATCTATATTGATGCCATTAAACCCGACGGTGACCAGTGCCGCGTTTGCGGTGGCGATTTAAAAACCCGTGACGATGACCAGGATGAGGACGCCATCGACAAGCGCCATAGTATTTATTATGATACTGACACCGGCACTATGGCATCAGCCTATTATTTCAGAGACCTGGCCGCAAAAGAAGGCTCCATTAAATACATTACATTAGACGGAAGCCCCGGTGTTCAAGATGTTACTGCTGAGCTTGTTTCAAAGCTTTAAACCCAAGTTCTGCATCAACTCTTAAAATTTGAGCTCGTAAATGTGCCCGGGAGTCGGATTTCTACACCCGGGCACATTTTTTTTGTTCAGCTTCTATCTTTTGTGAACATATCTTTTTCCTTGCCAACCACTCCAGTTTAAGGTATTAAAGTGGATTTATTGTTGATGAATAAAAATAACCATCATAAATATTGACCGTTGATGGGACGAAGGGAGATGAGTAATTTGAAAGACATTCAGGTCAAGGTCTACGACAACGACCTTGAAAAGGCGATGCGCATTTTGAAAAAAAAGATTCAAAATGACGGACTTTTTAAACGCCTAAAGTTGAAAAAGGCCTATGAAAAGCCAAGTGAGCACAAACGCCGCAAACAACGTGAAGCCTTGAGAAGGCAGCGCATTGCAGCTTCAAGAGACAGATACAGAAAAAGATAAAATCAAACCTTAAAAATTAAAACCCGGCGAGCGCTTTAATTCCGCCGGGTTTTTATGTGAAAATGAGTCTGACAGATTCTTACACCGATTGCCTTAAGGCCATGTACGGTCTGAGACGGTTCGGGATAAAGCTGGGACTTTCCACTATCCGAAGAATCCTTAACGGCCTGGAAAGCCCCCTGGATCGAATGGCATTCATCCATGTGGCCGGAACCAATGGAAAAGGATCCATCGCTTCCGCTCTGGCTGCGATCCTCCATCTATCCGGTTACAAAGTAGGACTTTATACCTCCCCGCACCTTGTAAAATTTAATGAAAGAATCTGTATCAACGGGCTTCCGATTTCCGATGAAAATGTTGTAGCATCCTATGAAGCTGTAAAAAGCGTTCATTACGGCGGACGCGAACCGACCTTTTTTGAATTCGCAACCGCAATGGCGTTTTATGAATTCGGCCGGCAAAAAGTCGATTGGGCCGTTATAGAGACCGGCATGGGTGGCCGGCTGGATGCTACCAATATCATCAAACCCGCCCTTTCCATCATAACCAATATCTCCATTGAACATAAAGAGTATCTGGGAAATACCATAACCCAGATCGCCGGCGAAAAGGGAGGTATTATCAAAAAAAATGCGCCGGTGGTAACCGGCGTTACACAGAAAAACGCCATTTCTGTGTTAAAAACTATTGCCCAATCGCAGTCTTCCCGATTTTATCGTTTTGGGGACACATTTCGCGTTCGCAGGAACCAAAACCAGACATTTAATTATTATGGTATCGAAAATGTATGGCGAAACATGCAGACAGGATTAATCGGCCGCCACCAGATCAATAACGCGGCCATCGTTTTAGCCGCATGTGAGGTGCTGAACACAAACCGTACGGATCTTCCCCTGGCAAAAATCAAACAAGGCCTGATGCAAAACAGATGGCCGGGCAGGCTGGAAATTGTCTCCAGGACTCCCCTTGTAATTCTTGATGGCGCCCACAATCTTATTGCCGCTCGAAAACTGGCAGAGTATTTGTCTGAAAATCTTTCTGACCGCAACATCACCCTGGTGATCGGCATTCTGGATGACAAGCCGTATGACGCCATGCTTAAAAGTTTGCTTCCGTTCTGCAGCAGAGCCATAATGACCGCCCCCCAAATAGATCGGGCGCTACCTCCGGAAACCCTGCATAATGTTGCTCGGCAGATGCTTTCCGACATAACAATTATCCCCCATGTCAACAGCGCCGTCCAACATGCAGTTGATACCGCATCAAAACATGATGTCGTCTGCGTCGCCGGCTCGCTTTACGTAGTCGGGGAAGCTAAAGAGGCGCTCGAAAAAATGGATCTTCGCTAATTATGAATTTGACTTTTTACGAAGCCATCAAGCTTGACTTGCCACCACTTGTAATATATTGTTTTCCATTAAAAACATCGATTCGCGCCCGTAGCTCAGTGGATAGAGCGTCAGCCTCCGGAGCTGAAAGCGCAGGTTCGATCCCTGCCAGGGGTGCCAAACAGAAAAGAGAGGCCATTGGCCTCTCTTTTCTGTTTGATACATCTGAGAATGAGATTGTCCTCTGGTTTCATGGTACTGCTGACAAGTGAAAGGTTCGACACATCAGCCGTTGAATAGCGTCCATTGTTATGGACGCTATGATTACGGATGTGGGTGTCCGAAGGACTGACCGAGATATCGAGGCGAAGGACCCCCTCTCGTTCTTTTCTCTTCCTCAATTCCCCCTTTTTGGTAGAATGCTAGACCACAAAGGAGGAAATATGAACACATACGAAGCAATCACAACACGGCGCTCTATCCGTGCCTTTCAAGACAAGCCGATCTCACAAGAACTTCTTGAAAAATATGTCAATGCGGGGCGCTTAGCACCACAGGCAGCTAACCGCCAGCCACTCGAATTCGTGGCAATCGATGACAAGGAACTGCTTACATTCTTTTTTGACAACACCAAACTAGCCAACTATCTCGATTGGGAGGCAACAAAGGATGTCATGGCTAGAGGATACATTGTAATCCTTGCGAACAAGGATATCCAAAAGGATCGTTGGATTCCGTACGATGTGTCACTGGCAGCGGAAAATATTTCGCTAGCCGCATGGGAAGACGGAATCGGCTCTTGTATGATCGGGGCCTTTAATAAGGTAAAAGTTACTGAAAAACTAAAAGTGCCAGAGAATTATGACGTCAATCTGGTGATTGCCTTGGGATACCCGGCCCACCATTCCGTAGCTGAAGAGATAGAGGACGATGATATAAATTACTGGCGCGACGACGATGGAACCTTCCACATCCCCAAACGTTCGCTCAAGAAAGTTTTGCATTTTAATGGATTTTAACGTGTTGGTCCTGGAGATTGTTTCGCTGCGCTCACAATGACCTGTGTGTCATTGCGGGCATATAGGTCACAGAGTGGTGCTGTGACAATTTATAACCAGTTGATATATATGTAAAATAGCAATATTTAAGGACAGTTTATTGAACCCATCCAATAAAGGAAATTATATGACTAAAAAAACTGTCCAAATTGTCAATCAACAAAAGTTAAAAAGGATGGCTTTACCAACCAAAACAAACAGCGCTTTCAGTGTCGCTATTGTTCAAAGAAGTTTATTTGGAAAAGACCA
>JABMQM010000098.1 GCA_013203195.1 Desulfobacteraceae bacterium
ACTGTCTTACGCCTATCCTCATAATTAGCTTTACAGATTAATGCAACGTTAGGGATTAGTCCTTCGCGGTCCTGTTCTTTTTCTGCAATTCGATTTTATGTTTCAGCCTTTCGATCAACTGGACCGGGGAATCCTGGGCAAGAATATTGCTGAACTGAGTCCGGTAATTCTTAATCAGGCTCACCCCTTCTATCTTCACATCATAAACCTTCCAAACGTCATTGCGCTTCAACATGCTGTAAACAATCGGGGTATCCACGCCGCTTCTGAGCATCTTGGTCGTAACACGGGCTTTTGAGTCTGAAACCATTTTCTGGCCCAGATAAAGAATTTTTTCTTCTTCGTAGCCCCCTTGTATCTTATCAACATAAGTGCTTTCAAGTAATTCTGCAAAAAGACCGGTAAACTCTTTTCTCTGCGGCACAGTGAATTTTTTCCAATTGCGGGCCAGGGCCAGTTTAGCCATTATCTCAAAATCAAAGGCTTGCCTGATAGTCTCCCAAATTTTCTCCCGTTGTGCATCTTTCCGGGCGGCATCCTGATACTGCGGATCTTGCAGTATGCCGAGGACCTGATCAACAGGCACCTTAAGTGCATCAAGGGGCTCAATGCCTTTTGCTGAGCAGGGTATAGTGACAATCAATGCAAAGATTACGAACATTATTTGTTTTCTCATTATTTTTTCCTCAAAAAAAAAATTAGACCCCGCCAAACACATACTTGCTAATCAGCTCCTCCAAATCAATGGCTGATTCAGTTTCTATGATCGTATCACCCGCATTAAGAATCTCATCCGAACCGCCGGGAGTCAGTTTGATATATTTATCTCCGATCAGGCCCGCAGTCTTAATCGAGGCGATAACATCATCGGTCAAAACAACTCCCTTTTTAATCTTCATCTTTACAACCGCCACCATTTCTTCTTTTTCCAGGGAGATGGAATAGACTTTACCAATTTGAACCCCGGCCACTTCCACCGAAGCCCCGTTGTTGAGTCCTGAAATAGACTGAAATTGCGCACTGACGGAATAATAATCTACTCCGAACAATTCCATTTTACCCAGCCTAACGGTCAGATATCCAACGCATATTATTCCGATGAGCACAAAGATACCTACTCCTATTTCAACCAATGACCTGTTCATGGATCCTCCCATCGATTAACAAACTTTAAATTCAAATAATTCGTTTTGAGCAGATTCTGCAATGGCAACTATGTGCTCTATCTGACTGTCTTGCTGTGCTTCTGCAAACCCGGCGTCGACAGAAAAACAGAATTCAGGATACGGCCGTACCCCGATAATATCTTCTGCTTTTAGTTCTTTAGTCAGTTTATCGAAAACCATCCGGGCTTGATCAATGTCGGTATTTGGAAGAACTGCAAGGATTTTGTCTAACCCGTAACGGAAACAGATATCAGTGATTCTCAAATTGTTTAATGTTTGAACTGAAAAATTTTTCAGCACAGTCTGGACTTCCGCATGCCCTATGGCTTCATTTATCTCTTCCATATTCTTTATTGAAAATAAAATGATGGAAAAAACAACCTGGTGGCGTTGCAGCCGGGCCATCTCTTCCAAAAATCTTTTTTCTCCCTGCAATTGGGTATGCATATCGGTCAGATCGTCGCGGTGGCTTTCCAGGCCCCTGATAAACTGTTGAACCTCCGGATCAGTGGCTTGCTGGATCTCCTTGGGGGTTCCTTCAATAATAACCCGCCCTTCTTCCAGCATGGCCACGCGCTGCGAGAAATAGAAAATATCCGGTATTTCATGGCTCACCACTACTCCAGTGAACCCAAACCTTTTTTGATAGTCTGCAATCATGCTGTGTACGGCGTTTTTGCGAATCGGATCCAGCCCGGTAGTAGGTTCATCAAACAGGACAATCTCGGGATCGGTCACCAGGGCTCTGGCAAGAGCCACTCTTTTTTGCATTCCACCTGAGAGCTGGGAAGGATATTTATCGTCAATATCGCTAAGGTCCAGCTGTTGCATTATGTTCCGAATCCGTTTTTTGATCTCGGCTGCGGGTAAAGATTGCTTTTCTCTAAGGGGCAGAGCAATGTTGTCAACAACAGACAAGGAATCGAAGAGGGCCGAACCCTGAAACAAGTAGCTTATTTTGCTTTTAAAGACCTGTCGTGCACTCTTTTTCATTTCTGAAAGCGGCTGTCCCTTGAAAAGAATTCTACCTGAATCAGGTTTCAAAAGGCCTATAATATGCTTTAGCAAAACGCTTTTGCCAACACCGCTTTTTCCGATGATGGTGGTGACCTCTCCTCTGTAAATGCTTAGATTTACACCATCAAGGATCTGTTTTTGGCCAAACTTTTTAAAAACGTTTTCAAGTTCGATAAGTGGTTTGTTCATATGCCTTTATAGTAGAAAAGATGTCAGTATATAATCGACGATCAGGGTCAGAACACAGGAAGCGACGACTGCCGAAGTAGTGGCATGACTTACCCCTTTGGCCCCGAAACCTTCGGCCCGCGTGTGGGTAAAATATCCTTGGAAGCAGCAGATAGTGGTTACAACTGCCGAAAAAACAAGCGATTTAATAAACCCGCCTGAAATATCCTTCATCAAGACACTCGATTGGACTTTGGCAAAATAGATTCCAGGGTTTATGCCCAGTAAAATCGAACCTGTAAGATACCCTCCGAAAATACCGACCACGTCAAAAATTGCTGTAAGTAAAGGAAAACTGATAAAAGCAGCAGCCATTCGAGGGCTGAACAAAAAGCGTACAGGGTCGATATCCATTGTTTCCAGTGCATCGATTTGTTCGGAGATACGCATTATTCCTATCTCTGCAGCCATTGCCGATCCAGCCCGGCCTACGACCATAATAGCGGTCAGCACCGGACCCATTTCACGGATCAATGAAAGGGCAACAGCCGCACCCAGCAGCCCTTCCGATCCGAATTGTACAAGCGTATAATATCCCTGAAGCCCTAAAACCATGCCCGTAAATGCCCCCGTCAGACAAATAACAAAGACAGATTTTGTGCCTATAAAATAGACTTGTTCAATAATTTTGGATATCTGCAAGGGAGGAGAAAAGATGTGAAAAAAGCCGTAAGAAAAAAAGATGGCAATTCTTCCCATCTCCTGGATCGGAGAAATAGCCAGTCTGCCAAGAAAGGCCAACGTGGTTTTCGCATCAGCAAAGCGCATCAGTAATCGTATCCAGCTAAAGCAAACAGTATTCAGATGATGTTTTATTCAATAAAATTGCATGCCTTTCCGTCTTATCATCCTGCTTTATAAAAAATTATAAAAAAAATAGCCTGGTGAGTCAATCGGAAACATTTTATACAAAATTAGCTGACCGGCAACAGATAGTCAGCAAGCCGGGAAGATGTTTTGCGCAAATTTAGACTCAAAAGCCGTGAAATTCCTTTGAGAATTTTTATGCCGATTTCAGGATGGTTTTTTAGTATCTCATCAAAATTTTTCTGTGTTAATGTGAGCAAAGTGGTTTCTCTACGGGCTTTAGCCGT
Source organism: Desulfobacteraceae bacterium (assembly GCA_013203195.1). Lineage (GTDB taxonomy): Bacteria > Desulfobacterota > Desulfobacteria > Desulfobacterales > UBA11574 > Desulfatibia_A. The sequence continues at coordinate 3,506 of JABMQM010000098.1, forward strand.
TGCCGACCGGGGGAAATTATCAATAACTGACATTTCACCAATTGAGCGTCCCTTTGGCAACGAGGCAATAACGACTTCGCCGCCAATTGAAGATTCCTTAATAATATCAACTACTCCCTCCAATACAAAGCAGACGGAATCGCCTCGGTCCCCTTCCCGAAAAAGAATATAACCTGTTTCGATTTCCGAATAATCCATATGATCGGCCACAATTTTTAACTCATTCTCTATGAGCCCGTCAAATAAGGGAGAGTATATAAGCGAGTCAATGATAGTCTCTTTTATTTCTTTCTCGCTTTTTGACTGAGTCTTTTTCATTTTACTATCTCCTGCTTAGATTTAGCCTTCAGCGATTATTCACACCGTCTTCCAAGATCAACTGTTTTTTATCACCTCGTAAGCCTTCTCAAGGGCTTCATCCAGCTTCTCCGGTTTGGTTCCGCCGGCCTGGGCCATATCCGGTCTGCCGCCGCCGCCACCGCCCACAACCGCCGCGACCTGCTTGACAATCCGGCCGGCATGAAACCGATCGGTCAGATCTTTAGTAACGATGACGATCAGCAGGGCCTTGGATTCTACAGTACTACCCAGGATAACGATGCCCGACTTTATTTTATCCTTGAATCTGTCGGCCAGATCTCTCAAGGCTGCCGGCTGGTCAACCGCAACCTTTTTGGCAAGGACATTGACACCGTCAATGGATTTAACGTCAGCTTCGATGTCATCGACCGATGTGGAGGCGATTTTCACCTTTAAAAGATCGACTTCTTTTTCAAGAAATTTCTGATGGGACAATATTTTCTCAAGCCTTTGGGGCACCACTTGGGGGCTTTCTTTGAGCAGGCGGGCTGTATCATCCAGCAACTTTGCAGTTTTTTGAATGTGAGCCAGTGCAGCCCCGCCGGTCAGGGCTTCGATCCGCCTTACGCCTGAAGCCACGCTCGATTCTTCGATAATTTTAAAAAGACCGATATCTCCGGTAGCTCCTGTATGCGTTCCACCGCAAAGTTCCTTGCTGAAATCGTTTAAAGAAACCATCCTGACCCGGTCACCGTATTTTTCTTCAAAAAGTGCGGTAGCACCTGTTTTGAATGCTTCTTCAGCCTCCATCTCTACGGTCTCAACCGGTACGTTTGCACGCACCTGCTGGTTGACGATGGTTTCAATTTCTATCAGTTCTTCGGGAGTAGTCTGGGAAAAGTGGGTAAAATCGAAGCGCAGCCTGCCCGATGCCACCAGGGATCCGGACTGTTTGACGTGATCACCAAGAACTTTGCGCAAGGCAAAATGAAGCAGATGAGTGGCTGTATGATTACATTCGGTGGAACTACGCGCGGTCTTGTCGACCGTAAGGGTTACATTCTGTTCTTTTACAATTTTTCCTGAAACGATTTCTCCTATGTGAATGATAAGTCCGGTCGGATCCTTGATCGTATCGGTAACCGACATCTCAAGATCCGGGCCGGTGATTTTTCCAATGTCACCGACCTGACCACCGGCCTCGCCGTAAAAGGGCGTTGCTTCGGTGACAACTTCAACCTGCCCGCTGCCCGCCTCGGAGACTTCCCGGCCTTCCTGCACCAGAAGAAGAACCTTGGAGTCACAGGTTATCGCATCGTAGCCGACAAACTCCGGCATGAGGCCTTGGGCCGAAAGGTTTTTGTAAGCTTCACTGATTTCGGCAAACACCGACACTGATCTGGACTGGGTGCGCTGCTGTTCCATGGCGCTGTCAAATCCACCCATGTCGAGATCCATTTCTTCGTCCCTGACCACGTCCTGGACAATATCCACCGGGAAACCGAAGGTATCATAAAGCTTAAAAATCAAATCTCCCGGCACCCGGGTTTGACCTTTGGCCTTTAGATCTTTAAGACCATCGTTTAAAAGCCTGAGGCCGTGATCAAGTGTTTCTGAAAAGCGTGTCTCTTCGTTATTGATCACATTGGTGATATATGCTTTAGCATCGACAAGATCGGGATAAGCCGGTTGCATGATATCAAAAACTACTTCTGCGGTTTTATGGAGAAACGGATCGGTCAGGCCTATGTTGCGGCCGTAGCGGATCGCCCGGCGCATGATGCGGCGCAGCACATATCCTCTGCCTTCGTTGGAAGGCATGATACCGTCGCCGATAAGAAATGCCGCGGCCCTGCTGTGGTCGGCAATGACTTTCATAGCCACATCCGCTTCCTGCGACTGCCCCAGCCGCTTTTCAGCAAGATCTTCTACTTTTTGCATAATGGGCCGGATCAGGTCGATATCATAATTCGTGGGCACGTCCTGAACAAGGGCAATCAGCCGTTCCAACCCCATCCCGGTGTCAATACTCGGTTTGGGAAGCGGATCCATCTTGCCGGATGCTTCGCGGTTGAATTGCATAAACACCAGATTCCAGATCTCCAAATACCGGTCACATTCACATCCGACCCCGCAATCCGGCCGGTCGCATCCATATTTTTCTCCGCGGTCCATGTGAATTTCACTACAGGGACCGCAGGGGCCGGTATCGCCCATTGCCCAGAAATTATCCTCTTCACCAAACCGCAAAATCTTTTCCTCCGGCACCCCGATGTTCTTATGCCAGAGTTCATGGGCCTCGTCATCGTCAAGATAAATCGAAACCCAGAGCTTGTCTGCGGGCAATCCATAGCCGTTTGTCAGCAAATCCCAGCCAAATTCTATGGCTTTTTCCTTGAAGTAATCACCAAAAGAAAAATTGCCCAGCATCTCGAAAAAGGTATGATGCCGGGCGGTATAGCCGACATTCTCAAGATCGTTATGTTTACCTCCGGCGCGCACGCATTTTTGAGACGTAGCCGCCCTGACATAACCTCTTTTTTCTTCGCCTAAAAAGCAGCGTTTAAACTGTACCATACCGGCATTGGTAAACAGCAAGGTGGGATCGTCGGATGGAACAAGCGACGAACTTCTTACAACCTGGTGGTCATGCTTTTCAAAATATTCGAGAAATTTTTTACGTACTTCGTTGCCAGTCATAGATTGCTCCATTTGTATATTAGATTTTTATTATTAAATTTTGCAAGTTTGATGATCTCGTAAAAAGTAATGAATTCAACTATAGATCGCTAAGTAAAAAGGTTGTACCCGTTGGCCCGTTATGCCCGTTAGCCTGGAATTTTATACTGGACAACGGGCACAACCTTTTTAC
>JABMQM010000099.1 GCA_013203195.1 Desulfobacteraceae bacterium
GCGGCGACGATTTCAACTTCGTTGGCCGGCATTTCTTTGCGGTTACGGCGGTAGACGATCGACACCTCGTCGGAACCCAGGCGCACCAGGGTGCGAACACAGTCGATGGCCGTGTTGCCGCCGCCGATGACCACGCACTTTTGACCGACAAAGGGCCGTTCTTTATCGGGTGTTTCCTGCTGCCATTTGGCAAAATTGGTCAAGAAATTGATGCCGGTGTAGCAGCCTTTTAGCTCTTCACCTTCAACCCCCAGAGTGTAATCCTTCCAGGCGCCGATACCCAGGAAAACAGCGTCGAAACCGGAGGAGATCAATGATCCCATGTCAAAGTCGCGGCCGAGCTTTACGTTGGCTTTGTGTTCGACTCCCAGATCCAGAATTCCCTGGATTTCCCAGGCCAGCACCTCTTTGGGTAGCCGGTATTCCGGTATCCCGTATCGAATCATGCCGCCAAGTTTCGGATTGTCGTCAAAGATAGTAACGTTGTGTCCGAGACGGCGCAGAAAAAAGGCACAGCTCAATCCAGCCGGGCCGCCGCCGATAACAGCCGCTTTTTTGCCGGTAGAGGGGGCCACGGAACTCGGCAGGCGCGAGCCTGAATTCATTTCATGATCGGCCACAAAGCGTTTGAGCTGATTGATTGAGACGGCCTGGTCTTCAAGCCCTCGGCGGCATTTTACCTCACACGGATGGGGGCAGACCCGGCCGCAGGCCAGCAGCAGCGGATTACGCTCCTTGATGGTATTGACGGCGCCTTGATAGTCGCCGTGTTTGATCTGCATAATATATTTGGGGATGTCGATTTCAGCCGGGCAGGTCTGCTGACAGGGGGCGATGCGGTCGTCGAACTGGTTGAGATGGAGCAGTCTTTGGGACATGGTCTTGATTGCCATGATATCCTTGGGGCAGACTTTTTGACAGGCGCCGCACCCCACACATTTATGTTCAATGACGACAGGATACCCATGGGACCCGATTTTAAGCGCATCAAAGGCACAGGCTCGCACACAATCGCCTAAGCCGAGGCATCCGATGGGGCATTCCCGCTGGCCGCCATAAAGGCTGGTAAGCGCCTGGCAACTGTTGATTCCCATATAATGAAATTTATTGTCGGCGCGTTCGCCGCCTGTACACGTATTGTAAGAAAGCAGAGGCTCTGCCGTACCCGGATCAACCCCCATGACAGAGGCGATATTGGCGGTGGCTTCGGGGCCGGCAATAATGCAGACGCTGGGCGGTGCTTCACCGGCCACTACGGCAACAGCTGCGGCAGAGCATCCGGCATATCCGCAGCCGCCGCAATTGGCGGCGGCCGTATGTCCTTCCACTATGGCGATTCGGGGGTCCTCATAAACATAAAAGACTTTTGAGGCCGCACTGAGCACGGCTCCGCAGCCAGCCCCCAAACCCAACATAAATAAAATGGCTTCTAACACTATATCCTCCTTAAATCATCCCTTTGAATGCATAAAAGGTGAGGGACAGAATACCGGCGGTTACCAGTCCGATGGACGTATCCTGAAGCGGTTTCGGCACCCGGGCCAGAATGATGCGTTCACGCACACCTGCAAAAAGAATCAGTGCCAGACCGAATCCTACGGCATAGGCAGTTGACTGAACCAGGGTTTTCATAAAGTTCAGCTCTTTATCGATATTTAAAATACACGCACCAAATACGGCACAGTTGGTGGTAATCAACGGCAGAAAAATGCCCAGTCCGGCGTACAGGGCCGGGATGCTCTTTTTTAAAAACATTTCGACAAACTGGACCAGGGATGCAATCACCAGAATAAACGCTATCGTCCGCATATATACCAGTTTGTACGGTACCAGAAAAAAGGCGTAAAGCACCCAGGTGATAACCCCGGCCAACACCAGGACAAAGACCACCGCCATGGCCATGCCGACGGCGGTTTCCATCTTTTTGGATGTGCCCAGAAAGGGGCAGTTGCCCAAAAACTGGGCCAGCAAAATATTGTTTACAAAGATGCCGCCGATAAGAATTTCCATGTAGCCCATTGATTTACTCCTATTTGCTTCCTAAAAGATTCATGCCGCAGAGCATTAACCCTAAGCAGACAAAGGCCCCCGGGGCTTGAACCATGAACGCAAACGGTTCAAAGTTCGCACCAAATACTTCTTGAAGGCCGATAACGGAAGTGGGTGTCGTCCAGAGGGTTAAATTGTTGGCACCGATCAATTCACGTACAGCACCGAGAGCCGCTAAAGAAAGGGTAAAGCCGATACCGATACCCAGGCCGTCGGCAATTGAAAACGAAATACTGTTTTTGGAGGCAAAAGCTTCCGCCCGCCCCAGTACAATACAGTTTACAACAATCAGGGGGATAAACACGCCCAGTTTGAGAAACAGGGGGTAGGTAAAGGCCTGCATCAGCAGTTCGATGACGACAACAAACGTTGCAATGATAATAATATAACAGGCGATGCGAACCTTGGACGGAATGATGTTTCGCAATGACGCCACCAGAAGGTTGGAAAATACAAGCACGAACGTTGTGGCCAGGCCCATTCCAATACCGTTTTCCACGGTGGTGGTAACCCCCAGTACCGGACACAAACCCAGCACCAGCCGAAACGGCGCTATTTCTTCCCACAGACCTTTGGTAAATTCCTGTGTGAATGTTTTTGCCATCTTGATCTCCCTATTGGTTAAATTCCTTAAGCTTTTCCACAAGCTGAGGCTTAAGCTTTTGATAAACACTGCCGGCACCGGTGGCGGCCACACAAACCGCCCGTGAAGTAATCGTGGCGCCGCTCAAGGCGTTGATCTTGCCGCCGTCATTGGTAACTTTAAACGTCTCATTGAGGGACAGGCCTTTAAATTGAGCCGCAAAACCGGGATCATCCTTGGCCGTAGCGCCCAGCCCCGGGGTTTCGCTGTGGGTGGTTACACTCACGCCGACAATCTTGTCTTCTTCGATATTGACGCCGACCATCAGGCCGATGTCACCGCCGTATCCCTTTCCGAAACTTTCAAGAACGACCGTGTTGGCCTTGTCATCAAATTTTCCGACGAAAAATTTACGCTCGATGTCACCGTCCTTAAGGGCAAACCGATCGGTAATGGGATCATTGGTTGCGCCTGTTAGAATCGCTTTAATCGCAGGGCCTTTTACAAATTTGAGCTGCTGCACTTCAATCCGGGCAGCGGTTGCATTCCGCAAGCCTGAAAGCAATCCGCCCGAAAAGGCGCTTAAAACCGTCAGAACAACCACCATGGTTACTAATTCTCGCATGTTACCCAACCTTTCCCAGTGCTTTTGGTCTGATTTTATCACAAAGCGGATTGATGAGATTCATCAGCAGGATCGCAAAAACCACACCATCAACATAGGAGCCTATATTTCTTATCAGCACGGTCATTACACCCGCACCGGCACCGTAAATAAGCATGGGGATAAAATTGACCGGTGATGATGAGTCCTCAGGCGCCAGAAAAAATGCGCCGATCAGCGTATAGCCGGTAAAGAGATGAAAGAAGGGCCCGGCATACAGATTAGAGTTGTTCAGATTAAATAAAAGGGCGGTAATAAATACACCCGCCAAAAAGGAAAGCGAAATTTCCCAGCGGATAAACCCGCGGGCAATCAGATACATACCGCCGAAGATAAGACCCAGTCCAAAGGTTGACCCGATGCCGCCGGACTGCTGACCCAGCAGCAGGCCCGCTGTGCTGAAGGACTCGATGCCGGCTGTCCCCAGATGTTTGACAGCGGCCAGCGGATAGACCATGGCAAAACCAAGGTCGTAGTTAACCAGGACTTCATTAAAATCAAAAAAATCCCTCCATGCCGCTATGAGGATGGCAAACCCGATAAGGACCGGGTTGAAGGGATTGCCGCCGATGCCGCCATAAATATGCTTGCCGATAACCACGGCCACGAAAGTGCCGGTAGCCACCAGCCACCAGGGAGATGTCGCCGGCAACAGCATGGCAAATAAAAGGCCGATCAGGGCGGCATTGCCGTCTCCGATGCTGACGGTTCGCCGGGTTATTTTGTTGATTGCCAGTTCCCAGAGAATTGCAAAGGAAATGGATAAGGAGACCACACCTAGGGCTCTGGGGCCGTACTGGAAAATTCCCATTAAAACGGCGGGCAGCGCAGCAATCATCGTGTGATAACTTCGAGTTGATATGCTGCTGCCGTTGTGCCAGAAAGGAGCGTGTGAAACGATCAGTTTGTTGTGATTAAGCATTCATTGCCTCCGCTGCATGCATCCGGCCGAGTTCATGTTTTGCCAACTTTATATAATGGAATACCGGCATTTTTGATACACAGACATAACTGCAAAGACCACATTCGATGCAGGAATAAAGATCGTACTGGTCTGCGGCCTCCTCATACTGCCCGGCTTCAAGCAAGCGGACCAGCATGTTAATCGGAACGTTTGCCGGACATATCCTGACGCA
>JABMQM010000100.1 GCA_013203195.1 Desulfobacteraceae bacterium
CACGGGGTCATTCCGGTGCCAAAATGCCTCCACCAGACTTGCATCCAGGCAGGCTCCATAAAGAGGCACTCCCATGGCAGCAACCGGCCGGTATCCATGCGGCAATCCGAGACCTGATCAAAAGTTAAGGACGTCACCGAATAGTCGCTTTTGGAAAAAGTGAGCTTTTTATTTTCTGTATGCTTCGTTGCAATCTTCATTTGTTTATCTCGCCCGCTCTCTCCACGATGCGGAGATCGCTCGAGTTCGCAGATGTCACAGAGGCAAATTTTTTATTCTGATTTTTTGAGAGGAAAAATCAGAATAATACTCACCCCCTTAAGGTGTAAAGTTCCAGCGATAGCTGGATGAAAGTTTGATCTGGATTGCCATCTCAGCAATCCAGATCAAAACTCTGTGCTCTTTGTGTACTCTGTGAGAGATCAAAATGGATGGACACTACTTATATTCTGCCTCCCGGCAATTAAGTCTTCAGCCGCCAGCGGGAAACCTCCTTCGTATCCTCGATGGTGATACCTACTTTCTCAAGGCACTCGCGAATGGCATCGGCATCGACCCACTGTTTTTTATCCCTAAAATATTTTCTTAAATCAAGCAGTTCCTCTACTAGAGGGGCCAGACAATCTGCCGTGCTGCGTGGCGCAGACGCCAGCCGGACTCCCAAAAAAACGATCTGCTCGCGCAGGATTTCCCTGGCCTGAGAGATGAATTCTTCGCTTTCCAGTTCCTGGTGCGCTTGCCATATACTTCGATCCAGCTCCAGAAGCGCGTTAACGGTTTTTTTGGAGTCGTGCTTTGCAAGACCTTCACCAAAAACCGACTCAAGGGTACGAACGGTCTCCCAGAAGGAGCCCTCCACATCGCCGGCATCGGGAGCGGCGACGCCGGCAATCGGTATCTGTGGCTGCCACTGTCCCTCAACATCCAGACCGCGCAAAACATCCAGTCCAAAATAATCGCCTTTTTCAAATATTTTTTCAACACCACGTCGCCGCAGAGTTACGCTTCCAAGGCCTTCGATTCGAACCTGCCCCTTTTCCAGCTCAATGATGCAGGCCGTGTGTTCATCCAGCCCCAAAACGGCAACATCTTCGGGCAGCTGTGATTCAAGCAGCCTGAAACGCGGTTCACCCATGTAGCAGAAGCGGGTGTCGTGAGTACCCCCTTCAGCGTTGTTCCAATGTGGTATCACGACAAGATCGATACCAAAACGCCCCAGAATATTTATTCCATCAAACCAGTACGGCTTTTCACCAACCTTATAAATCTCATAAACCGGCAGCGTGAACCGCCCAACCGTCAGCGCGGCGGCGCTGGCCGCTACCAGGCAACCACCGTTTTGGATACGCTCGGTAAAGATATCCGGGATTAAAGTTTGCCGCCATTGTCTTATGGCATAGGTGGGACTGCCAGGGCCTATCAGAATAAAAGCAGCCTGTCGCAGGGTTTGTAAAGCCTGCTGAGCTTCATAGGACGAAGCGGCGTCGGCGGACGCAAATGAAGCGATGCTCATGGGATGTTGGACATGGGAATCAAAATAGGCCACCGCTTTGCGTGACAACTGATTCGTATTGAGCTGAAAGCCGGCCGGAGTGTCCAAAAATACGGCCGGCGCAGGTTCAGGCAGTCTCGCCAACAACTCCTTATGGACTTCTACCATGGTGGCAGTCAACTCTCCGGACCCCATTAATACGATAAAACCTCTTGGCGACGACATTTAAAATATCTCCTTTGTTATAAACTTGAGTTAAGCAGAAAGTGTATTTCTTTTCTGCTTTTACTCATTGTTATCCTCCACTGAGGATAACCAGATGGTAAACGAACAAAAAAAAGATGACAAGAAAAAACGTTTGCAGATCACATCTTGATTTATATCTTTTTTCGTGTTTTCGTACTTTCGTGATTTCGTGTTATTTTTTTTTGTACGGTTTATCCGGGATAGGAAACGACATGTATAATCTTTATTCTAATTCAAGAAATATCCTGACAATTTTTCCGACGTTTCTCGTTCTTTTTTTGGTTGGATGCGGAATTCAAAAAGAAGTTCAGCTTTCAGGAAAAACCATGGGAACAACTTACCATATTACGGTTGTTGCCGGATATTTCTTAGATACGGCCGTCCTTCAAACCAAAATTGACAAACGGCTCGAGGATATTAATCGCAGCATGTCCACTTACAGAAAAGACAGCGAAATCAGCC
>JABMQM010000101.1 GCA_013203195.1 Desulfobacteraceae bacterium
GAATAGATAGAGCGAAGCGAAACCTTAATTTTAGGCACTTCAAACTTTAGTGCACTTTAGGCACTTTCCCAATTTATCCGGGTTGGGATTAAAAGGATAACCGCCATGTCCGCAAAAAAGTTTAACATAGCTGTTGCCGGTGCCACCGGCGCTGTCGGAAATCAGATGATCGCTTGTCTTGAGGAGCGGAACTTCCCGATTGAAACGATTAAATTGTTAGCCTCCAGTCGTTCAGTGGGGCGCAGGCTTGACTTCAGGGGAGAGTCGATAGCTGTTGAGGAATTGACGGAAAGTTCTTTTAAGGGTGTGGATGTCGCCCTTTTTTCGGCAGGCGGCGGCATAAGTGAAAAATTTGCTCCGCTGGCCGCGGAGGACGGCTGCGTGGTAATTGACAATTCGAGTGCATGGCGGATGGACCCTGAAGTTCCCCTGGTGGTTCCCGAAGTTAATCCCCATGCGATTGCTCAATATAAAAATAAGGGAATAATCGCAAATCCTAACTGTTCGACTATTCAGATGGTTGTTGTGCTGCATCCATTGCATCAGAAATACGGCGTCAGGCGGGTCGTGGTTTCAACATATCAGTCCGTATCCGGGACCGGTCAAAAAGCGATAGATGAACTAGACCTTCAGACCCGGGCAATATTGAATTTCAAAGAGTACGAAAAGAAAGTATATCCGCATGCCATTGCTTTTAACTGTCTGCCGCACATCGATGTGTTTTTAGAGAACGGTTACACCAAAGAAGAAATGAAAATGGTCAACGAGACTCTAAAAATCTTTGAGGACGATACTATCGGAATTACCGCCACAACCGTCCGTGTACCGGTTTTTTACGGTCATTCGGAATCGATCAATATTGAGATGAAAGAAAATGTCACTGCCGACGAGGTTAGAACTCTGCTCGAGAAGTCGCCCGGCATTAAAGTTGTTGATGATCCGGAAAACAACATTTATCCCATGGCAATTGATGCTGCCGGTCAGGATTTGATATTAGTCGGCCGCATTCGCAACGATGAATCGATTCCAAACTGTGTCAATATGTGGGTTGTGGCTGACAACATCAGAAAAGGCGCAGCAACCAATACTGTTCAGATAGCAGAATTTCTGGTAAAGGAGTATTTGTAATTTGGAACGAGTACCAATCACAAGAAAAGGATATGAGGCTCTCAAAGTGGAGCTGGAACACCTTAAGAAAGTGGAGCGGCCTAAAAATATTAAGGACATCGAAGAAGCCCGCAGCCACGGAGATATTTCAGAAAATGCCGAATTTGAAGCTGCCAAAGATCGGCAGGCCTTTATTGCAGGACGGTTAAACGACTTGGAATATAAGCTGGCGCTGGCAGAAATTATTGATCCTGATACAATGCCCAAAGATCGGGCTGTTTTTTCAAGCCTGGTTCTACTGGAAAACATTGATACGGGGGAAAAAGTTGAATATCAGCTTGTCGGGCCGGATGAATCGAATATAGAGCAAGGTCTTATTTCCGTATCTTCACCACTTGGAAAGGCGATTATTGGGAAAAAGCCCGGAGACGAGATTATCCTGCAGACTCCCGGGGGCAAAAGAAGTTATGAATTTATAGAAATACTTTAATGGAGGTTTGCCGTGGCACGTATTACCATAGAAGATTGTTTAAAGAAAATACCAAACCGTTTTTTATTAGTGAACGTAGTGGCCAAGCGTGTGAGACAGATTCGTGAGGGCTCTGAATACCTGGTTAGTTCCCCTAAGAATGAAGATATCGTTGTGTCCTTGCGCGAATGTGCGGCAGGTAAGATCGTTATTAAAGAAAACCAAAAGGAGGAGGAATAAGAGATCGACGAAGTTCTACATACAAGGCGCTGAACAGGAATGTGGGTAAAGCCTTGCACCGCTATGATATGATTGCCGACGGCGATCGTATCTTAGTCGGGTTTTCAGGGGGCAAGGACAGCCTTGCGCTGATGTGGATATTAAATGAACGACGCTCCCGTATTCCCATCAATTATGAGCTGTTTCCCGTCCATATCGATCCTGGATTTGAAAAAAGTTTCAGTAAATCCCTTCAAGGCTATTGCAATAAAATCGGTTTTCCATTAAGGGTTGAACGAACGGATTACGGCGTTTTGGCCCACAGTTCTTTGAATCGAGAAAACCCCTGTTTTTTATGTTCCCGATTGCGCCGCAAACGCCTGTTTGAAATTGCGGATGAACTGGGATGCAGCAAGCTGGCACTGGGGCATAACAAGGATGATATTATCGAAACCCTTTTTTTGAATATGTGTTATGCCGGAGAGACAAGTACCATGCTGCCGCGTATGACGTTTTTTAAAGACAGGTTTACACTTATCAGACCCTTGGCTTTTGTGGATGAGGATATCATCAAGCGTTTTGCAAAGGAGCAGCGATTTCCGGGTTTTGTCAATCCCTGCCCCAGCGCCGGAGTCTCCAAGCGGCAGGAAATAAAAGCAATGTTAAAGGGGCTGTATCGGACCAACAAAAAAATCAAAGGCAACCTTTTCAGGGCCATGAGTCATGTAAAAACAGAATATCTTTTAAAATAGTGATTTTATGAATCAACACCTATTAAATGTCAAAGATATCCAAAATGAGCGCGATTATCGCAGCATTCCGATCGACAAAGTCGGTATAAAGAATCTGCAGTATCCCATTACAGTTCTTGATCGGCGCAACAGCTTCCAGCACACGGTTGCCTCCATAAACATGTATGTCGATTTGCCCCATAAATACAAGGGGACCCACATGAGCCGCTTTGTCGAAATGCTTCACCTGTTTCGTCCGGAGGTTTCTTTAAAAA
>JABMQM010000102.1 GCA_013203195.1 Desulfobacteraceae bacterium
CAGCCCCTTTCAGGAGCAAACCAAAGCCTGGTCCTATGGGCCAGGATTCTTTACTGCTGTGAACCCGTTACTACAATAAGATCGAATTTTGAAGACCAATTCAAAGGTTTCAGAACAGGGTTTTTGCCTAGATCAGACTTAAGACGTTTTGCTTTGTCTTTAAAATTCTGCGCAAAATATATGGTCGTAATTTCAAAGTCGGATCGAGGGGCGTAATCAATCGATTTGATGCTATACCCTATCTTTTTGAGATTCTTTGCCATCTTTTCTGCAGAGTTCAAATCGCCGTCCCCGCTAAGCACTTTGATTTTTAATCTGCCGTCCTTTTTTGAGGCATTATGGAATCCGGAGACAAAAGTTTCATCTTGTGTCTTAATGCGGGCAAGTCTCTTTTTAAGAGTTTCGTTTTCCTGAATGATTCTTTGGTTATCTTCTTGGAGTTTGATAATTTCTTGATTCAGTGACCGGTTGCGCTCACTAATAATTACCAGCTTTTTGGCATTGGAAATGTTGGTGCGCTTGTTAATCTCTTGGGCGATAGCTATTTGCTTTTTTAGCTCGTTATTTTCGGTTGTTAATTTTTGGCTCTTAGCTTTGATTGCATCCTTACGCATTTCTGAGTCGGCCGTATCTTCTTTCAAGCTGCCGTCAAAATATTCGAAGCCGCTACAACCATGGAAAATAAAACCCAGGCACAGGAGCAAGATGAACGAGAAATTGCGAGGCATGCCTCCCATTACCCTGCCGGCCAGGCCACATTTCAGTAGATAGCGTGTTGCGCCCATGTAAGGTTTTATATCTTTATACCCAAATTATGTCAAATTAGTTCCTTAGTTGTATTTTTTTTGCTTTTTGTGGCCAAAAATTTATAAAACCCTGTGATGCCTTTATGAATAAGATGCTGGTTTCTGGATGCCGGTCGAAGATCCCGTCTTTCGCGGGGATAAAATATGGAATTTATTTTTTTATGTATCAAGCATCCAGTATCAGCTTGTTAAATGGTACAACTGCCTAATTTTTATATATACCCTCTTTGGTTCCGGTTTGTCCGGGTTGGGATATGGAGAGTGAATACAAAAAAAAGCGTTCTGCTTGCATTCATAATCCTGGCGATATTTTCACTGCTTCTTTTCATAATTTTCGGTGAAAATGGTCTTGCCGACCTTCATCTGCTTAAAATAGAAAGAGACAACCTGTCGAAACAAAATGCAGAACTTGCCAAACAAAACCTGGACTTGTATCGTGAAATTGTACGTTTAAAGAGCGACCCCAAGTATCTTGAAAGTGTTGCGAGGAAGGAACTGGGGGTTGTCGGAAAAGATGAGCTGATCTTTAAGCTTAAAGATCAGCGGAAAGGCGAAAATTGAACAAGGATGATGTTTTTTATACCAAAACAATGGCAAAGGTCTATGCTGACCAGGGCAAATTAGAAAAGGCCGTTGAAATCTATCAATATCTTTTGGAAAAAGAGCCCGGGCGGCAAGATCTGATTGATGCTATTTCTGAAATTGATAAAAAACGTTTAGAAAAAGATCCCGAGAGGTTGGGCGATTTGTTAAGCATATGGCTTGACCTATTGCTCAGGCACAGCCGTCTGCAGCAACTCAAAAAGCTTAAAACTTCATTTGAGCGATTAGTCCTTTAAGTGTAAATTTTTTGCATTTTATGGCAAAAATCAATTATTGAGCAGTACATTATTTCACGCAAAGGCGCAAAGTCCGCAAAGGAAAACAAAGATAAATTTTTTAAGAATCTTGGCGTCTTTGCGCCTTTGCGAGAGAATCTTATTTAATCCCGGTTTATCCGGGTTAGGTAATTAAAATTGATTTATTCAACAGATACTTAAAACTTAAAACGTTCGTAAAACGTCGTTTTTTGACTATTTACGAGACCAAACAACATTGTTTTCATTGACGTCAGGGTTATTATCTGCTACTCACACAGCGACTCGGACATTGTACTGAATCCGGGTTGTTAAGAGGAAAAGGAGCCCGAATCAACGTAATGGGACCAGAAGCTGAAGCTGAATGCGTGATTTCTTGAATTGGTAACTTGTATTTGTTTCTCGACTTGTACTTCTTGCCGCCATAATGCGTAAAGATTAGACCTGCATCTGAACAGATTATAGCGAACGGTTGACTACCGGCTCCTTTTTCCTCTCTTTCTGCATTTATGAAGGCCAACCCGACTCGCAAAATATCCGGTTCAAGGGTCTCAAATTCCACTGCACTATGATATGAAACGTATTTGCGTCATCGACGGACAGGGCGGCGGTATCGGCAGCACCGTCATCAAAAAGCTTAAAGACTTTTTTGGAGAAAACGTCGAAATTATCGCCCTGGGCACCAATGCAATAGCAACGGCTCAAATGCTGAAAGCCAAAGCCAATCGAGGGGCCTCCGGAGAAAATGCTATTGTGCAAACCGCCGGAAAAGTAGATGTTATCATTGGAACCATCGCCATTATAATGGCGCATTCTATGATGGGAGAGGTGACTCCCAAGATGGCTGAAGCTGTGGCAGACAGCCCGGCAAAAAAGCTGTTGATACCGCTTTCGCAGGAAAATATTGAAGTCGTTGGAATATCCTCTATCCCACTCCCCCATCTTATTGAAAACCTTATAGAAGAAAATTTGAAAGACTTTTTTCATGATCAAACAAAAGGGTAAGAAGAATATGTGTGAAGCGAACGCATACCTGATTCAGGGTGATGAGAAAATACTGGTTATGGAAGCCGTTGATACGATTGAACCCGAAAATGGCGGTGTTAGATTGATTAGTATCTTCGGTGATCAGAAATTCCTAAAGGCCGGCATCCATGCAGTTGCACTGGTAGATCACAATATATTTCTAAAAGAACAGGAATAACCGGCCCTTAACGTATAAGCCCGCCATCCGTCAGGCGGGGTGGCAATTAGAGAAGTTTTGCCATAAAATACAAAAAATCCATTTCTGAGAAACTAATACCTGCACGGCTAAGATGAAAATATTTATTGCCAAAACTGCAGGCTTCTGCATGGGCGTCCGCAGAGCCGTTGAAATGGTTCTGGACGCACCAAATAACCATGAAGGCCCAATCTTTACCTATGGACCTCTGATCCATAACCCCCAGGTTCTGAATCTTTTAGAGGAAAAAGGAATATCTATCCTTTTTGAAATTCCGGATCGCGGTTCCGGTACGGTGCTTATCAGAGCCCACGGTGTTCCGCCTAAAGCTAAAGTAGATCTCAAGGCGGCGGGGTTTAAAGTCATCGACGCGACCTGCCCGCGGGTAATAAAAGTCCAGACTATCATCCGCAAACACTCCCAAAAGGGTTATGCTTCGATCATTATCGGAGACAAAAATCACCCGGAAGTTATTGGTCTGCTCGGTTTTGCAGGAGAAAAAGGATGTGTAGTCGACAACCTCGATGACCTGGAGTCCCTCCCGCCTTTTGACAAGGCTATCATTGTAGCCCAGACCACCCAAAACACGCAATTTTTTGAAAAAGTAAAACACTGGGCCGACCGGAAATACCCCCAATATAAAATCTTTGATACCATTTGCGATTCAACTGCAAAACGCCAGACCGAGGTAAGGCAACTGGCCGATTCAGTGGATGCGGTCATTGTCGTCGGAGGCCTCAGCAGCGGCAACACCAGGCGGCTGAAGGAGATTGCGCAACAGACCGGAAAGCCGACATATCATATCGAGTCAGAATCGGAACTCGATTCAAAGGCCCTTTCTGCGGCACAAAATATCGGGATAGTCGCCGGCGCTTCCACCCCCAACTGGGTCATCAACAGAATATACAGAACCCTTGAGATACTGCCGTATACCAAGAAGCAAAGCTGGCGCTGGATGCTTGTTACCATCCAGCGTACTCTCCTTCTCACAAACATTTATGTATCCATCGGGGCCGGATGCCTCTGCTATGCCTGTACCAAACTTCTTGGAATTACCGACGTCTTTCCCCATGTGCTCATATCCATACTTTATGTTCAGTCCATGCACATTTTGAACAATCTGACAGGTACCAAATCGGACCGCTTCAATGACCCCGAAAGGGCATCATTTTATGATAATAATATGATCCTGCTTTCACTGCTTGCTGTTATTGCCGGCGGAGCCGGCTTAATAACCGCCTATACTCTGGGAGTGATTCCTTTTTTTATTCTTCTGGCCATGAGCATCATGGGTCTTTCCTACAATCGGAGACTTATCCCGGACTGGTTCACCGGCAACAAGTACCGCAGGATAAGAGATGTGCCCGGCTCAAAAACCATACTGATTGCAATAGCATGGGGAGTCGTTACCGCGCTGCTGCCCTCCCTGTCCGGGCCAAGCAGCATAAGTCCGGGTACGGCGGCCGTCTTTTTGTGGTCGATCTGCCTGGTCTTTGTGAGGACAGCATTTTTCGACCTGCTTGACACGCAGGGCGACCGCATTGTGGGGAAGGAAACGATCCCTTTAATGCTGGGAGAAAAGCGCACAATAAGTTTGTTGAAAGCGATGCTCGTTTTTGTTTTGGCTGCTTTAACAGTATCGAGTGCACTGCACCTGACGTCAAACCTCGGGTTTGCCCTTGCAATCTGCCCCATCTTTGTATTTATAGTGCTTTCAGCCCACCAAAGAGGCCATATGCTGCCCGGGACCCGGCTGGAATTTCTGGTGGAAACCAACTTTGTTATGGCAGGTATTGTTGCATTTACATGGTCGGCGCTCATTGGTTAGATGTATCTGGATGTATTTGGAAAAATTTAAAACGCTCAGCTTGGGTGTAAATTGCTGAGAGCCAAGAAGTATCGGATGCTGGATTCTGGTCTCTGGATACTGGATAAAATGATAAATTCCTTATTTTCCTATCCAGCATCAAGCATCCAGTATCCAGAATCGCGGAGCCTCGTCGGGTTGCTCGCGCCTGCGGCGGGATGCAGGTCGGAGAAACAAAACTTCGCCGGAATTTAAAGAGATATCAATTATGAACCCAAAAAGGCTACTTATCGTTGGTGGGGTTGCCGGTGGTGCATCATGTGCTGCCAGAGCGCGCAGGCTTTCTGAAGATACTGAAATTATTGTTTTTGAACGCGGACCTTATGTCTCTTTTGCAAATTGCGGTCTTCCTTATTATGTAGGGAACGTCATCACTAAAGAAAGATCTCTCTTTATGGCCTCGCCGCAACTTTTCAAAAAACGCTTCAATATCGATGTGCGCACGGAAAATTGCGTACGCCGCATTGACCGTGAAAAGAAAGAGCTTGAGGTTGAAAATTTGAAAACAGGCGAGCTGTACCATGAACGTTATGATGCCCTTGTGCTTTCGCCCGGAGCAGCATCGTTAAGACCGAATCTGGAAGGGATCGATCTTGCTGGTATTTTTACTTTGAGAACCATTCCGGATACACGCAAAATCATCGACTGGATCACAACCAGAGATGTGAAACGGGCCGCGGTTGTCGGTGGTGGATTTATCGGGCTTGAGATGGCCGAAAACCTCAAAATCCGCGGAATCGACGTCACCATAATTGAAATGCTGCCCCAGGTTATGCCTTCGCAGGACCCTGAGATGGCAACTTTTATTCATGATCATCTCGCAGCTAAAGGTGTTTCACTATGTTTGGGGAGTCCTGTTAAAGGATTCAAACAAAGCAACGCTGAAACGATCGACATCATGCTTGAATCCGGCCGCAAAGTCTCGGCCGACATGGTTATCCTTGCCGTGGGTGTTCGTCCCGAGATTGAGCTTGCCCAAAAGGCCGATCTTGACATCGGTGATCTTGGCGGAATTATGGTGGATGATCAGTTGCGTACCAGTGATGAGCGTATCTGGGCCGTCGGCGATGCCGTTGAGGTCAATAATTTCGTCACCGGGGCCCAGAGCCTGGCGCTGCTTGCAGGCCCCGCCAACCGCCAGGGCCGCATAGCGGCTGATGCAATCATGGCAAGCGCAACGCCCCATCCTCATCGGTTTCGAGGAACGCAGGCAACTATTGTTTGCGGCGTCCTGGGGCTGACAATCGCCTCCACCGGTACATCCGAAAAAATATTAAAACAACTCAACCATGCTAGTGAGCTTTGGCCTTACGAAAAAGTATATCTCCATCCTGACCACCATTCCGGATATTATCCCGGCGCAAAGACTATTACCATCAAATTGCTGTTTTCACCGCAAAATGGAAGAATCCTTGGTGCTCAGGCGGTGGGCGAAGAAGGTGTTGAAAAAAGAATCGATGTCATCGCCATGGCGATTCAATTGCATGGAACCGTTTTCGATCTCGAGGAAGCCGAATTATGCTACGCACCCCAATATGGTGCAGCCAAGGACCCCGTCAACCTGGCAGGTATGATCGCATCCAATATAATGCGAGGTTATGCGCGTATTGCCCATTGGGAAACCCTGACCGAATCTGATGCTTTGCTTCTCGATGTTCGCGAACCCAAGGAGTTTGCTGAAGGATGCGTCGAAAACGCCGTCAACATACCGCTTGGCCAGCTGCGCGAGCGTATCACGGAACTTCCCCGCGACCGCGAAATATGGACCTACTGCCTTGTGGGGCAGCGATCATATTTTGCACAGCGCATGCTTACCCTGCACGGCTTTACGGCCAGAAATGTTTCCGGTGGTTTTTGGATGTACAAAGCCGTTACAAAGGTGCCAGGGACGGTATATGAACTTAGTTCAAAATGAAAATAATTGCAGTTCGGGTTTGGCTATGATACTTTCGTCTTAATCAAACAATTTTTTTCCAATAACAGCTATTAACGAGAAGCCAGTTATGATCGATCTGAACGAAATGACCGTACTGATCGTGGAAGACATCATCAGCATGTGCAAATCGATACATCGCATGATGAAAACCATCGGATACGGTGATCAGTTTTTCTATGCTCATAATGGGAAAGAAGCTTTGCGCATCCTGCGCAAAGAGCCCATTGAGTTAGTTTTGATGGACTACAATATGCCCGAGATGCAGGGCGGTGAAACCTTAAGCATTATTCGGAATGACCGGATTTTAAGGGATGTACCGGTAATTATGATTACGGGCCAGGCCTACCAAGATTATGTGGCCGAGGCGGCTGAGTCCTATGTTGATGCCTTGATATTGAAGCCTTTGACCATCAAGATACTGGGGAACAAGGTTGTCGATGTCGTTGCCAAAGCCAACAATCCTCCTCCCATTGTCGCCCATCTTAAAAGAGCCCGGGATTTTGAAGAAGAAGGCGATCTGGATGCGGCCATCCAAGAAGCCCTGCTGGCCATGGAATTGGATCCGGATTCATCCCGAGCCATCCGTGAACTGGGCTATTTTTATTTAAAAAAAGAGGATTTAGAAGAGGCTGAAAAGTGGTTGTTGCAGGCCGCCCGGATGAATCATTTGGATGTGATCGCTTTCCATAATCTTGGAGAGCTGTATCTCAAGCAGGATAAAATCGATGATGCTCATCATTACTTTGAAAAAGCCATGGAGATCAGCCCGCGCCACCTTGACCGCGGAATCAATTTTGGCAAGACCCTGGTTCAACGGGAAATGACCCCCAGAGCCATTAAGGTATTTACCCAGGCTTTCAAATTTTCGAAAACTCCTCTGGTGCTTCAGGAGAAAGTTGCCGATTTTTGTTGTGATAACGGAGCGGGAGAGTATGCCGCCTCCCTTTTCAAGGAGCTGATCAGTCAACTGCCGCAGCGCACGGACCTTCTTTTTAAGCTGGGTAAAACATGGGAATCTTTAGGTGATGTCAAAAAAGCATTGCCATATTTGATTGAAGCGGAAAAAAATGATGACGCAAACCCGGAAGTTAAACTCCACCTTGCCCGGGATTATATAACTATAGGCAAGCCGATTTGGGCTGAAGGAGCCTTGAAGAGATTGTTAAAGATCGACCCGGACCACAAAGAAGCCCAAGAGCTTTTACAAAGTTGTGTTAAAATGTGAGGAAGAAGCCAATGGCAAGCGCTAAAGAATTGCTTGAAGTTTTAATAAAAATCAATTCCATCTCCAATGACCAGCACCTCGATTTCAAGGAGAAACTGCAGCATATTATCCTTGAAATTGTCCGGCACATGCGTGTCAAAAGCAGTTCTATCATGCTTGTGAAAGGCTCTAAGAGCATTAAAGTTGCGGCCTCGACCAATACCGACTTGATAGGCATAAAGCAAAGCCTCGATCAGGAATCTCCCTCCTCCTGGGTTTGCATACATAAAGACCTTTTGTATGTCGAAGATATTTCCACCAGTGATATTTTCCCGGAGCGTTTTGAGCACTATGAAGGATGCGCCTTGTTGCTGGTACCTATCATCGTCAAAAATAAGGTTATTGGAATCATAACTGCAACGAATAAGATAGGTGAGGATTCTTTTCCCCAAGAGGAACAGAAATCCCTGTTAATTTTAGCGGGGCATGTCATCGGTGCTCTTGAAAATCAACGCCTGACAGAATCTTTAGAAAGGAAAAAGCGCACTTTACAGCAGAAGAACCTTCAATTAGAGAAGTTGGAACAGCTTAAGGCCGACTTTTACAATATGCTGATTCACGATTTAAAAGGGCCGGTTTCGGAATTGATAGCAAATCTTGACATTCTCTCTTATGCTGTTTCCGACGAAGACCGCGAATATGTGAACGCCGGTAAAACGGCGTGTGATACATTATACTCCATGGTGTTCAATCTGCTGGATATTGCCCAGCTTGAAGAAGACCGGCTCAAGCTGGTCCATGAAAAGATTGATCCTCAGGACCTGCTCAAAGAGGCTCTGACCAGGCTCTTTGGTCTTTTCGAGCTGAAAAACCTGACTTTTGCGGAAAACTTTCCAGCCTCTGAAACTACCGATTTTTTCTGGGGCGACCGCGGCATTCTGCTCCGAATTTTACAAAATCTTTTAACGAACGCCATCAACTATTCACCTCCTGATAATACCATTGAGGTGGGTTTTGAGTATTTGCCGTCTTCAGAGATCATATTTTTCGTTCGGGACAACGGCCCCGGTGTGCCTGCCGAGCACCACAAAAACATTTTTGACAAATATTTCCAGCTTGACAAAAAAAGCGAGGGACGTGTACATACAACCGGCTTGGGGTTGACCTTCTGTAAGATGGCCGTGGAAGCCCATGGAGGAAAGATCTGGGTTGAAAGTGAAAGTCAAAAGGGGAGCCGCTTTTGCTTTACCCTACCAACAGCAAAAACAACTCTTCAAAAAGATTGATAAATTCGTATAAAGCCGAATTCATCAGGTGTTTAGTTTTTAGTATTTAGTGTTTTGTTTCAAATATATACCAACATACCAGCTTGTTGAATCACCAAACACTAAACACCAAATACAAAATACTCTAGCAAAAAGAGTGCTTTAGCAATTACATAATTACGGGTGAAGAGGGTGCCAAAAAATGAATAAAGAAGAGCTAATAGAGCAAATAAGACAAAGAGCGAGGAAAAATTTTTCTTTGGGGTACAATTGCGCCGAGTGCGTTACCGAAGCGGTGCTCTCTTTGGTGGAGACCGGATTGCCCCCGGAAGTGAAAAAACTGGCAACGGGATTCGGCGGCGGCATCGGGCTCTACGGCGATACTTGCGGCGCTGTCGCTGGGGCTGTCATGGCCGTCAGTGCCGTCCACGGAAGAAGCGTCCTTCCCGAGGGAGAAGGCAAGGAAGTTCTCAAGAAATCGAAAGAACAGCTTTACGGAAAACCGGGTCTATACAGATTGTTCAATCAGATTCCGAATCGAATCAAAGAAAAGTACGGGGAGACACTCTGTAGAGAGTTGACCTCCAAATGGCACGCAGCCTGGCTTTCTCGGGAGCATGCTCTTCACTGTCGCGAAATAATTACGGATGCAGCTGAGATAGCCGCTGAGCTCATTTTCTCAGATACAGATGAGGCGGCGGCAAAACCCTTCGGTACCAATGTGGAGAATCTGGAGGATTGAGTCCCCGGCGGATATTCTATAACCTTTATTGAGCAAAAGTCGATGGTGCTGCAGATCGCCCGGTAACGGGATCTTTATATGACGACGACAACGTGTCTGCATAAATCGTCTGGCGTCATCAAGAATCGGCTTAAGTAAAACATAAAATCCTGCAGTTTACTCATTCTCAACGTTTCCTCCGCAAGGAATATCCAGCATGTGCATACGATGCGAGATGCCTCACCTTTCCTGCCGCCTTACCACCCGTTATTTGAAGCTCCCTGCAGTCCGCCGCAGGCGGACAGGGTTCTTCGACTGTAAGGAATGCTGTCTATTTTTTGATTCGCTCGCTAACCCCGCAGTCCACCGGAGGCGGACGGGGTTAGCGCTCGCTGTGCAGTTCAAGAAGAATAAAAGGTAAAGTCAGATGGAGTTTAAAAAAATCGAAAAATCAAAAAAACCGGCTATGGTTGTGCTTGTCAGCATTATAGTTTCCATCATCGTTCTGTTTGCCGGTGTGATGGGAATGGGAATCCTCTCGAGGCTGAAAACCCCTCCGGCCGAGGCCAAAAACGGCGAACGTCCCCTAAAGGTAGAGGCTCTGCAGGTTGAACAAGAAGATATCCCCGTGTTGATTTCCGGCTATGGTGAAGTAAAAGCATTGACTGTGGTGCCGATAGCGCCCGAAGTTGCCGGAAAAATTATCACGATACATCATAGACTGAAAGCCGGTGAAATTATCCCTAAAGGAGAAGTCCTTTTTAAAATTGATCCAACCGATTATATGATTGTCCTCAAAACCGGCAGGGAACGCCTGAAAATCCTTAAGCGCAGTCAAGAACTTGCCAAAAAAGAACATGAACGCGTCCGGGTATTGCTGGAAAAGAACAGCGTCGGCACTCAAGCAGGTGTTGAAGCGGCTGAGAAGATGATTCTTTCAGCGGCTGATCTGACCAGCCAGATAGCACAGGTTCTGGCAACGGCGGAGACCAATCTTAAACGCTGCGAGGTCCGCGCGCCCTTTAATGCACGTATCAAATCGGTTGCACTGGAAAAGGGTCAGTATGTCACTCCGGGGCAAAATGTCGCCGTCCTGGCGGATGATTCGGTTTTAGAAATCCAGGTGCCCTTGGACAGCCGGGATGCGCAACGGTGGCTCCGTTTTAAAAAAGAAAAAACAGAGAAAACAACCGCATGGTTTTCCGGCCTTGAAAAAGTGCCGAGCATCGTCCGCTGGACGGAGAATAATAACGGACAAACCTGGGAAGGCCGGCTGCACCGGGTAGTGAAATTCGATCAGCAAACTCGCACCCTTACCGTTGCCGTGCGGGTTGATGCTGAAACTGCAACTAAAAAAAACCCGGAATCTTTGCCGCTGGTCGAAGGTATGTTCTGCTCGGTGAAGATTGAGGGCAGAACCCTGCATAACGTTTTCCGACTCCCCCGGCAGGCGGTCAGTTTTGAAAATACGGTATATGTTGTCCTTGACAATCGCCTGAAAACTGTACCGGTAAAAGTGGCCCGCGTGGAAGGAGAAAACGTTTACATAAGCGCAGGCCTGCATGCCGGTGATACGGTTGTCACCACCCGGCTTATCGATCCGCTGGAAAATACATTACTCGAGGTAGCCAGTAAACATCCATAAATAAATTTTAGAACTAATCAGTTTCCAATTCGTAAATGAGATATTTTTTCGAGGAGCAAGGCCGCATCCGCCGTCGCCCTTAGAAAAGGGCTATGGCGGGACAAGCAAGGGTTTTCGCCCGC
>JABMQM010000103.1 GCA_013203195.1 Desulfobacteraceae bacterium
GACCAAATCGACGTCTAAAACCATTTGTTCCCTATCGTTGGAGCCGGCTTAAACATGCCGGCGCCAACTAATGGAATCATTCAGTTTTGCATTGAATTTTTAAACCGTCGGATTATTGGTCCTTTCACGCCGTCGCTAACATGGCCCATGCATGAAACTTTAAATCACGAAATATTCAAGATTTGAAACGGTAATCGCAAACGGAATTGAACGTTATGCCGTAGTTGATGCAGGCAAGACATCTTGCATCGAATATATTAACATTGATCACCGTGTTGAGTCCTTTAACAACATAATTGACTGATATCCCAAAATATGCTTTCTATGAACATTAATGAAAGTTCTTACTATTATTCATTTTAATCAAGGAGGGGGAAAAATGAACAGAAAAATTAAACTTCAATTGATTTGTGGTGTAATAATAGCTGTGTTGATGTGTTTTGGTTGTGTAACGACGAAAGGCGCAGGTCCGAAGCAAGCTATTCCACCGGAAAGTCCATTTACGAAAATAAAGACTGGGATGGGCACAACACAGGTTCAAGACCTTCTTGGAATATTTAATGACTTTAAAGTTAAAGCTATGCCTCAAGGATACATTCCATTTTATCGTATATTAGGAGGGAATGCAGTCCAGTCTATACAATATTACAAAGGGCAAGGTCGAATTTATTTTGAGGGTGACGGTATATCCAGTAGCGTTGTTAAAATTGAATATGATCCTACAGAAGATGGCTATCAATAAAAAGCTTATTGGCCTTGTATAATTTAGAAAGAAGTTTCAAAAAAATAGAGGTAATAAATCATGAAAAAATTAGCATCTTGTGTCTTGGCTGTAATATTTCTTCTATCAACCCCTTATATCTCCATAGCCTATGAAAAAGAAATTAATAACTTGTCAACTTCAATGGCAAAAAAAATTGCTGATTCAGGCAAAAAGACGATTGCCGTTGTTGATTTTACAAACCTTCAAGGAAACGTATCAGAGCTTGGCAGATTTATTGCCGAAGAATTTTCAACAGCCTTGGTTGATACAGGTAAGGGGTTTGAGATTGTAGATAGAATTCATCTAAAGAGTATCCTTAAAGAACACAAACTCTCGATGACTGGCCTAATTGATCCAACAACAGCAAGGAAACTCGGTAAGATAGCAGGTGTAGACGCTATTCTCACTGGAACCATTACCCCGTTTGGGGATGAAGTAAGGCTCTCGGTAAAGGTTTTAGCAACAGATACAGCCAAAATCATTTGCGTTTCCAGGGGAAATATACCTAAGACTAAGGCGATAGGTGATCTTATAAATAGGGGAATAGTGGGAGGATCAATGGTTGCAAGGACTCCAAGTCTAAAACCAATAAATTTAGGAACTGAGAAAGAAGTTCAAGCAGAAGGTTTTAGTTTTAGACCTGTTAGCTGTACACGAAAAGGCGGGAAATTAATATGCACTATTTCTTTTATAAACAATGGAAATAAACAGAGAAGTATTGATGTTTATGGACTACATCGTAGTCCAGGATCTGCCTTATACGATAATTTTGGTAATAAATACCCAGTTAATATTGCAATCGGAACAAATGAGAGTAGTGAAATAGAAGAAACATTTGTACCTCAAGTACCTATTAATGTAAATTTTATAACAGAAGAGGAAGTGCGTTCTGAAGCAACCCACATTACAGTGGTTATCAGTCTTTCTTACTTTGATAAATTAGTGGCAGTTAAAAATATCCCTATATCAAAATAATACTAAACTTATCCACAGCTTATCCATTAATCCACTTCAAATAAAGATTGAGGAGGTAAGTTATGAAAAATTCGCATTTTTTTGATATCGGTTGTTTTGTGCCTTGCATATTTTTCCGCTACAGCTTTTGCTTTTGGCCCACCGGTTGAAAAGTGCAAAGGCAAACAGTTTATGTTCCAGCATTGCACAATGATTTTAGTTCTTATGATGGCAGTGGTGGACTGATTTTCCGTCAAATAGGTATCACAAGGCTAATTATCCGCAACATTGATCCAGATAATTCCATAACACTGATTTCAACAAATTTTCACGATCCAGAAATCGAAAGGAGAGATCATGTATTGCAGGCCTCAGTGGGGTTGTTCAGTCATTTTATTTCTGGTTTGCCTCTTTTTTCTGACCTTCCCTGTATTTGCTCAAGAGCAAAACCCTTCTTCCACCTCTCCCGTAGAGGAAAAAGAAACCACCGGTGAAGCGGATTTCACAGAGGCAGACAAGGAAGCTATCGGCAATTTTTTCAGGATGTCACCGCAAGAGATCGAAGCTCTCGGCAAAAAGCTCGAAGAGGCTTTGAACCTTTACCATGATAGGAAGTTCGGTCAGGCTTTGCCGATTTTCAAGGAAATCGCCAACCAGGTTGAGACCATGGACATCATGTTCTGGCTCGGCACCAGCGCCATAAAAGTCGGCGAGACCCAATTGGCCATCCAGAAATTCAAGAAAATGTTAGAGATCGACCCCAAGTTGCACAGGGTCAGGCTGGAACTGGCTGCTGCCTACTTTACCATGGGCAAATATAACGAAGTGCGTCGGGAGCTGGAAACCGTAAAGGTAGCCGCTCCGCCTGAACCCGTTCAACGAAACATCGAAAGGCTCCTTGCCGCCATAGAAGAAAGGACAAGGAAAGTCTACTGGAATATTCGCCTCTCGGAAGGATTCCAATGGGATGACAACGTGAGTGGAGGCCCGGATCAAAGGGAGCTTGCTGTCTTAGGAGGAACGCTTACACTTGACAAAGAGTCTGCCAAATTACGGGATGAGGCCTCGATAACCAACCTGTCCGGAAATATTCTCTATGACACCAAAAAATGGGGGCTCATGTGGAACACCACGGCCGACATTTATTATAAGAATTACTTTGAATACTCCAAATTCAACTTTGCC
>JABMQM010000012.1 GCA_013203195.1 Desulfobacteraceae bacterium
CCTGCGGCTGTGAAGATGGCTGCCCCTCCTGTGTACATTCACCCAAATGCGGCTCCGGCAACCGACCCATCAATAAAGATGCGGCTATTTTTATCCTCGAAAGCCTGAAAAAAACTCAAATGTCCCGGGTTGTGCAGCCGGCAAAAGAATCAAATAAAATCACCGCACACCCTCGTAAACCTATTAAAGCAACGCGCATTGCAGCCGTCAGACCCAAACATGCCGGCAGGTTGAAACGCAGGCTGCGCAAAAGGAAGGCGGTAAGCATGGAGCAGCCCAAAAACCAAGGCCCGCTAAGGAAAGCAACAAGCATGGCAAACCCCAAAAACCTAGACCCGCTAATGCAAAACAGATACTATGGAGTCTTTGACATCGAGACGCAGCGTTCGGCTCAGGAAGTAGGCGGGTGGCACCGGGCCGACCTCATGGGTGTCAGCTGTGCCGTACTTTACGATTCAAAAAAAGACGAGTTTTTTGAATTTTTAGAGGATCAAGTACCCCAACTGATTGAATATCTTCAGCAGTTTGAGTTAGTTGTCGGGTTTAATATTAAGCGCTTTGATTACCGCGTGCTGAGCGGTTATTCTGATTTTGATTTTAACAAACTACCCACCCTTGATATACTTGAAGAAGTCCATCAGCGCCTGGGCTACAGACTCTCTCTGGAGCATCTTGCCAGAGTAACACTGGGCGCAAAAAAGACCGCTGATGGTCTCCAGGCTCTGCGCTGGTGGAAACAGGGACGTATCCGTGAAATCATCGACTACTGCAAAATGGATGTTGCCATAACAAGAGACCTTTTAGTATATGCAAAGAAGAACGGGTATCTCCTCTTTGAAAACAAGTCGGGAAATACCGTGCGCATCCCCTTCAGTTGGTAACTCTCATGGAGCGCTGCGCTTGATGAACACTTCGTTTGAGGAGCGGCCTGGAGACCTTGAGGGGTATTAATAAAAGGAGGCGTCATGGAAAGACGAGAGTTTATCCGGCAGATCAAATTTGATAATTCGACATACGACATACTGGACATTAACCTGCTTCAACAAAAAGGAATTGCTGATATCGATAAGCTGCCTTTTTCGATCAAAATCCTGGTCGAGAACCTTTTAAGGAAGCTGGACGGTCATATTGTCAAAGAACAAGATTTGTTGAATATCGCCAGATGGGAAAAGCAATATGACGAACCAGTAGAAATACCATACCATCCGGCCCGGGTTCTGATGCAGGACTTTACCGGTGTCCCTGCCGTCGTAGATCTTGCTGCCATGCGTGATGCTGTAAAAGAGCTTGGCGGCGATCCTATCAAAATCAATCCCCTTGTACCGGTCGATTTAATCATTGACCATTCCGTGCAGGTTGATTACTTCGGCACCGAGGATGCTTTAAAAAAGAATGTGGCCAAGGAATATGAACGCAATAAGGAAAGATACGCACTCTTGAAATGGGCCCAGAAGAGTTTTAGCAATTTCAGAGTCGTTCCCCCGAATTCCGGTATCTGTCACCAGGTAAACCTGGAATATCTGGGCCAGGTGGTGATGACTGAAGAAATTGACGGTAGAGCTATTGCTTATCCCGACACTCTGGTCGGCACCGACTCACACACAACCATGATAGACGGTATTGGAATAATGGGGTGGGGAGTCGGCGGTATTGAAGCTGAAGCCGTCATGCTTGGGCAGCCGTATTATATGTCGATTCCTGAAGTTATCGGCGTAAAGATGGTCGGAGAACTGCAGGCAGGAATTACAGCCACCGACCTTGTGCTGGTAGTGACCGAACTTTTAAGGAAACGCAATGTAGTGGAAAAATTCGTTGAATATTTCGGGCCCGGGATGCAGAACCTGACAATTCCGGACCGAGCAACCATTGCCAATATGACCCCTGAGTACGGGGCGACCCTTGGTTTTTTCCCGGTTGATGCCAAAACCGTTGATTATCTTAAACTGACCAATCGGGAAAAGCAGGCCGATCTTGTTGAAGCCTATACCAGGGCGCTTGGTCTTTTTTATACCGGTCAGCAAGAACCTGAATATACTGAAGTGCTCGAGATCGATCTTTCTATGGTTGTGCCTGCGGTTGCCGGCCCGGCCCGGCCCCAAGACCGAATCGAGCTGCAGGACTTAAAGGAAAAGTTTGCCGCTGTAATGGGATGTGAATATGATCGAGATGCGGACATGGCTGACATCTCAACATTTCAGGACGAATCGGGCTGCATGACAACCAGGGCAACGGCCTGCAAGCCGATTGACTCGAGTCATTATAATGTGAATCTCGACGGCCAAGAGACATCCATAGGCCACGGCAGCATAGTTATCGCCGCCATTACCTCCTGCACCAATACTTCCAACCCTTACGTTCTGATAGGCGCGGGCCTTTTAGCAAAAAAAGCCGCATCAAAGGGGCTGAAAGTTCCATCGTTTGTGAAGACCTCTTTAGCACCGGGGTCCAAAGTTGTTATCAGATATCTTAAAGACGCCGGCCTGATGCCCTATTATGAGACGTTCGGTTTTCACCTGGCAGCTTTCGGGTGTACGACCTGTATCGGCAACAGCGGTCCTTTGCATCCAGAGATAGAAAAAACCATATCTGAAAATGACCTGACCGTTGCTGCGGTTCTTTCCGGAAACCGCAATTTTGAGGCCAGAATCCATCAGAGCATCAAAGCAAATTATTTGGCATCGCCCATGCTGGTGGTGGCATTTGCCCTTGCCGGCAGAATCGATATTGATTTAACCATGGAACCGGTTGGACTCGATTCCGTTGGTGAACCTGTCTATTTAAAGGATATCTGGCCCACCAATCAAGAAATCGAAAATTTGGTACAGAAACACGTTAAAAAAGAGTTTTATAAAGATGA
>JABMQM010000104.1 GCA_013203195.1 Desulfobacteraceae bacterium
ATATCGACCAAAGAGAATCGGCAATGGCGCTCTTTAATCAAGCAGAGGAAGCTTACCGGGAATTGGAAAGAGTGGCGCATTAAAGCGGTGGCTGCGTGAACGGATTTTATTTGTATAAATCTCGGATTAACAATATGGGGAGTCTTTTGATGAAACGCTTATTTGTCTTTTTATTGCTGGTTGCAAGTGTCGTAACAGCAAATGCTCAAGAAGTCACCACCTGCAAAGTAACAGGGCCAAAGGACGGCTATTTTTGGGTAGAAATAGACGGTAAGAAGTATCCCGCCATGTCTTTGCATAACTTTAATGCACTTAAAGCAAGAAGTGAACAGGACGCTGATACAATCGATAAACTCAAAGCCCTGCTTGAGAAATATCGCCGGAAGGCGGGAGATTATCAAGAGCTGTCCGACAAATATGAAAAGCTGCGCCAGGATCACGTCGCCCTTACCGAAAACTATAGCCATTCCCTTTCTGATGCGGTTGCACTGAATGAAAAGTATAAAGAAAGCTCTGAAAAGCTGTTGGAGCTGACCGGCGGGTACGAAAAGCTTGCCGAAGATTTTGACAAACTGGCAGGTAAATACCGCGATGTGGCTGTGGACAAAACCTCATTTATCACAATCGATTTGGGTGCCGGTGTAACAGATAAGAGCGGTAAAGCCGAAGGGGCAGCGCTGCTGGGTGTGGGCATAAGCAAACTGAAAGTTTGGGGCTTTTTCCAAGATAATAACAGCGGTATACTCGCGGGCGCCTCATTTAGGTTTTGATCTTAACCTGGATTTGCTTCAAACTCTTTTTTTAGCATCAAATTCTTAACGTTCGGTTTGGTAATCATCACTCCCTGTTAGCCGACAAGGGCAGCCCGCTGCACGGCCGTAGGGCAGGGCATTGGATCCGGTGCCGTGTTATCCTTTGCATTCCATTTTAAAAATAGATCTACACAATCAGGACACAACTGGGTACAGCGGGCATCTTCAATAATTTGCAAAGCATTATCATGCGACATTTTTCCGCGATAGGGCCTGTCGCTGGTTAGAGCGTCATATATGTCGGCAACAGCAGTCATCCGGGCCCATAAAGGTATTTGATCTCCTTTGAGACCGTGTGGGTATCCCTTACCGTCTAGACGTTCATGATGAGACAATACCATTGGAAGGACCTCTGAAAAACTTGGTATAGACTCTAGAATTTTGATTCCGATAAGGGGATGCTGCTTAATATGGGAGTACTCTTCCGCCGTTAGCGAGCTGGGTTTTAAAAGTATTTTATCTCTTACTCCGATTTTGCCGATATCATGCAGGCGGCCGCCCATGGTTACCGTTTCGATCTCTTTACGGCTTGCTCCGGTCATACTCAGCATTCCGGAGACTATGCGGCCAACGGCCTCAGAATGCCCCTTGGTGTATTTATCTCGAGCTTCCAGTGCGGTAATAAGACTGGTTATGCTCGCAACCATCGAATTACGCTCCGATTCCAGGCGTTCCTTCTCCTTCAGCAGCAATAGAAACTGATCTGACAGAATCTTTTCAATCAGAATAACCAGTTCATCGATGTTATACGGTTTACAAATGTATGCCGATGCACCGCTTTGGATCATCCGCTGCATATAACTGCGATCGGTTTTAGCGCTCATTACGATAAACGGAATCATCGCTAAATCCGGATCGCTCTGAACCGCTTCACAAAAATCAAAGCCGTTCATACAAGGCATTGTAATGTCGCTTATAATCAGATCCGGCCTGTACGTATCTAACAGGGCTAAAGCTTTTTTACCATCCTCGGCAGTGATTACTTTGAATCCAGCCTTTGCCAAGCCGTTTTCGACAATATGACGTACGATTGATGAGTCATCAACCACCAAGATAAGTCGATCACGATTAAACCTGGATTTTGACAAGATGCTTTCTACGGTCTCAAGTAAACTATTCTTTATTTCATGCTTTGAAATGTACGCTGCCGCACCTGCCTGAAATCCTTTATCGATATCACTGTCAGAGTCGAAAAGACTTACCATAACGACAGGTACACTCTGAGTTGCCGGGTTATTTTTCAGCCTTTGGCATAATTTAATACCGTTGATTTTTGGCATTTCGATATCGCTGATGACAATATCGAAATGTTCACGCAGCGCAAGATCGAGCCCCTCCTGCCCGTCACTTGCAAGGATAATTTCCGGGTCTAAAGGTCCTAATATTTTTTTAATGCTTTTTCGAAATAAAGCACTGTCGTCAATAATCAGAATACGAATGGCAGGCATTATGTGCTTCTTTCATCCATACAGACAAGTCTATTAATCTAATTTTAATTCCCCGTATTATATGCACCTGTTTAAAACCTTATCGGTACGATTGGCTTGAAACTTAAATCGCAACATCGAGTGCATCCGCCGTCGCGAAAAAGGGCTATAGCGGGACAAGCAAGGGTTTGCGGCCTCCGCAAAGCGGGACAGGAAGGCATACGCCTGTACGCCGCAGCCGGAAACCCGCGAAGAACGCCGAGCAGGGCAAAAAGGGCCATTTATGGAGGGACACTAACTTATTGAAAACTTGCCGGGATAAGCTCTAACTCGCCGGGAACATTTGAAAAGCATCACGCTGCGGCGGAATACATCTTGACAAAAGCTGCCGGTCTTGTGAAGAATGAATCTTGACGGGCTGTTGCCCAAATCGAGATTTGACACCATTTGCATGTAATAAACAAAACATTTGAAATTCGCGTTCAATAAGGCCTTAGAAGGATATTTTGAGGGTGAAAAGGATAGCTTCCCGACCCCGATTAAACCTACTCAGACAAGCCGTTATGTGGTATATGAACTGCACAGCGAGCGCAGTCCCCGCAAGAAGCTTGATGGAGCGTCGCGGAAATCCCGCCAGCGGGG
>JABMQM010000105.1 GCA_013203195.1 Desulfobacteraceae bacterium
ATTAATCACCCATTCGGGTTTATTCAGGTAGAGTTCCTTTAACCGAGAATCAGAGCCTGGCATACACTCCTGCTCCCAATAATGGAAAAGACATTCAGCTTCCAGCACTTTTACCGGCTGCGTCCTCCAGGTCGTACAGAAGCCTCAGAAGGTCCAGACCATACTTTTCTGCAACGTTACTTAAGGGTTCAAAAAGCGCCTGGCAGCAAATACATACACCAGCCTGCTTATCGTATTGTTTAAACACAGCCTCTGTTTTTTTGTATCTGGAAACAACATCCAGCACGGTCATTTCAGGGCGTATGCGCGTGAAATCAAATCCGGCACACGATTTTCATCATGCAGGATAAAGCCACGTCAGGCCAACCAGCAGGGAAACAATCAGAGGTGCATGCATCACGCCAAGGCCTTTTACACTGTAAAACAGGATTCCGCTTTTGGCTTCTCCCTTAATTTGCGGGAAGATGAGCATCAGTATTAGAAAACCGAGCATGGTTAAAAGCAATAACCATGCCACCGAGGTGTGTGTCTCCTCAGTACGCTCAAGGTTATATCCGTCTTTGATTGATTTTGTTTCCGCACAAACCACGAAAGATTCTTCAAAGCGTTTTTTGATCAATTTGTTCCATTAAAAGTTCATCATAATCCATTTCTGGTTCAGGCTCTTTCTCAGGTGATTGAACCGTTGGTTTCAAAAACCTATTATTTTACCTCAAATCCGGAACCTTTCCAATCGGCAAACAGCGCCTGATAATATTTCTTGTAGGCCAGCTTCATTAACTTCCGGTATGCTTTGTAACTTCTGTTGCCGGCATTGCAGTAAACAATAATGATCATGTTTTTATCTAATTCACCGGATCGCATGGCAAAAGATGCCAAGGGGATATTCACAGCACCGGGGATATGACCTTCGGCGTATTCCGCTGCATCCCTTACATCGACAATGGTAAAATTATTTTCTTGTAATTCGATGAGGGTTTTGAGTTTCTGCGGTGATATTTTGGTGGTTTCTATTTTGGCTTCGTAATCAGGGCCGGTAATAATCGGTAGCCCTCTTTCCTCCCAAACCGGCATACCTTCCGCATAAACATACAGCTTCCGATACCCCATGGCGAAAGCCTTTTGCGCCGCTCTTTTGCTTTTGCCGCACTTGACACCGTTACAGTAAAAGACCAGTTTGGCGGCTTTATCCCGGGGCAGCAGTTTTACGTAATCGTTGAACTTTTTTGCGGGTATATTTATTGCCCCTGGAATATGGACATCCTGAAATTCTTCCGGGTTCCTGGCGTCAATAATAAGAAACTGTTCCGTTTTTGAATCTATCATGGCCTTAAGTTCAGCAGTTGTAATAACTGTATGCGGCTGCTTTTGCACATCCTTGGCCTTAGCCTGCAGCACCACACCGAAAACAACCATTACTAATAAAAACCATCTAAGCGCACGTGTCTTTAACAACATCATTGATTCCTCCTCTTCCGTTTTTTGATCTTAACGGTCAGAAAAATTAATTCTCATTTTTTCAGAGCCTGTGTGGCCCGCCATTTTATTCACGTAAAACCTTTATAAAATATAATTTTATAATAAAAATCGCTAATACCTATAGTAATGACGCCTTGGATATGCCATTTAAATGGAAAAAGATTAACTTGACCCCTTTACAAGGTTTCAGGCTTTCAGGTTCCCCGACCGAAAATGAAATTCCCCTTATCCGGCTATGCTAAGGTATCCTTTTGGGACAGAGGGGGCACTCGTCCTAATGTCACTTAGTCATATTTCTCTCGCTATAGATGACGGATGGTCCTTTCAAAACCTCAAAATCGGTTTCTTTGAATATATGGATACATGACTTTACATCCGCGCCCCTGCTTTTGGAAGTTTCGGCCTCGGTATCGCGCGGATTGGAGCCTGCTTCAGCCCAAAAAAGATTGGCCCCGGCGGTTGCGCCCAATATATTGGGTTCATGGGTGCAGTTGCCGATAAGTTTTTTGCCCATGGCCAATCGAACTACGGAAACCAGATAGGCCAGGTGAAGCTCGCTGATCATGCCGTATTTTTTCAGCGGAGATCCCGGGATGCTGATTCTCCGCATGGCACCACTATAACAAGGTTTGGCATCTCTTCCGATGAGTATCTTTTCGGCAATTTCTTCGATAGAATGCTCCGGCCCGACAGGTTCCACACAGGTGCCGAGCAGTAACCCCGAATCATGCGCGGCCCTAAAGGTTGTTAATCTCGTCTGAGGTCCAATGTTGGTATCTTTTCCCTCCCCCATCCTAACAGCGTGATAAATACCGGTGTAGCCGGCGTCCTTCAGACGCTTGCCTTCTTGATATCCGAAATCTCCTATATTTGCGATCATAACCGTATCAGGCTTAAGCTTTCCCTTGACATCTTTTGAGATTTCTATGAATCTCCCGAATGGATAATCACCTGTAGTCATGAAAAATATGGCATTGGCCCCCGATATCTCTGCCTTGAGGGCCAGTTGGATAACGTCCTCCACATCAAGTTCGTTTGTTTCCTTGAACACCGCGTTCGTTGCGGCAAAGGCACAAAACGAACAGTTGTTGGGGCAGGGGGACAGATTCAGACCTATCTGAGCATGAACCTCTGCCTTGTCTTGAAAGGCAGCCCGGTTGATTTCATTGGCAGCAGCCATGATCATGCCGCCGGCGAGGGAATGGTAATCTTTTTTTAGCAAACAGATGATCTCATCCTTGGTGATAAGATCACCATCCATCACTTTGTCGACAATGTTTTCAATATCAGAATCTATCTTCACTTTTCTTTCTCCGCGGGTC
>JABMQM010000106.1 GCA_013203195.1 Desulfobacteraceae bacterium
CATAACTTTAGGCAATTTATCTCAATTTAGTCACTTCAAACTTGTCTAACTTGCAGGAAAGCAGCCCCTTCCAGAGGTAAACCAAAGCCGGGTCCTCTGGGCCAGGATTCTTTACTTAATATCGTTTTAGAAATCTTTCCTTTGGTTGTGCGGCTTCAGTCCGCGTTACCCAGTATGATGAAGCCTTTTTATCAGGCTTAACGGGAAAGGGGGTCCCGCTAAACAGCCGATGAGCCAAAGCTACCGGTGTAATAACCATATAATATGCCAGCGTGAGAATCAAGGTCGTTACAGCCTGGCCGATCAAGTGAGCGATTTTCAACCACGTTGTATAGATTGGCTTCAAGGGCAAAGGGATCAAGACAAATCCCAAGCCCAGGACAGCCAAAAAACCGAAAAGGTAAGTAGGTATCGGCTTTTTCATCCAGAGTCCCGCAGCACATAGACTCCCGAAAAAAACAAGCGCAATTATACCGAATTTTCTAATTTCTTTAATATCAGTCGAGGTCGAGTTCACGGCGCCAATCCTCTTTTTCTTGCCAGAAAGGTTGCTCATTTTTGAACAACATACAATTTTCGATCACTAAAACATCCATCTGGGTCCGCATAAAACACCGGTATGCATCTTCGGGAGTGCAGATGATCGGTTCGCCGCGGACGTTAAAGCTGGTATTGACGATTACAGCACAACCGGTCAGTTTTTCAAACTCTGATATGATTGCATAATAATCAGCCTTATCCTTTTGGTTCACGGTCTGAAGGCGGGCCGAGTAATCCAGGTGGGTAACCGCCGGAATATCGCTCCTTTTAACTTTCAGGCGTTCAAGCATGGGCACTTCCTCTCCCGGAGGCTGAGGGAGGCGTCTTTTTTTGGTAACATCGGCCACCAAAAGCATATAAGGACTGGGAGTATGCATGTCAAAATATTCAGAGGCTTTTTCCTCCAGTACCGAAGGTGCAAACGGCCTGAAAGATTCCCGGTACTTAATTTTAAGGTTCATCACGGTTTGAGTATCTGTGCTTCTGGGATCGCCAAGGATACTTCTGGCCCCCAAAGCCCTGGGTCCAAACTCCATGCGTCCGGCCATGTACCCTACAATTTTTCCCTGGGCAATCTGCTCGGCAATGGTCCCGGCTTTTTGGTCGCCATGGATCCCATGAAAAGGGTAACCTTTGCTTGCAAGAAATGTTTCGACATCTTCATTGCAAAATGAAGGACCCAGATATGAGCCCTGCTGGCTGTCGTGCCCGTTGGGGTTGGCGCGCTGGTTGCCAAGGTATCGATACCAGACCGCAAGGGCCGCACCCAGCGCTCCGCCGGCGTCGCCGGCGGAAGGCTGTATCCAGATATTTTCAAAAGGGCTTTCCCGCAGGATGCGGCCGTTGGCAACGCAGTTAAGGGCCACACCGCCTGCAAGACAGAGGTTCTTTTGACCCGTTTCTTTGTAAACATGATTTGCCATTTTCAGGACAATCTCTTCAGTAACGTCTTGAATGCTGGCGGCAATATCCATTTCTCTTGGGGTGATTTCCGTCTCGGGCTTGCGGGGAGGACCGCCAAAAAGCTTGGCAAAACGTCTATTGGTCATGCGCAGTCCGCCTAAAAAATCAAAATAAGAAAGATTGAGCCGGATGGAACCGTCTGCTTTTAAATCTATTAGTTCTGAAAGGATAAGGTCTTTATAACGGGGAATGCCATAAGGAGCCAGCCCCATGAGCTTATATTCGCCGGAGTTGACCTTGAAACCGGCAAAATAAGTAAAGGCCGAGTAAAGCAACCCCAAAGAATCGGGGAAATGGAGTTCTTTGATAAGCGAAATCTCGTTTTTTGATCCAAATCCATAACTTGCAGTGGCCCATTCCCCCACGCCGTCCATGGTCAAAATGGCCGCCTCGTTAAACGGTGAAGGGTAAAAGGCGGAAGCGGCATGGGCCTCATGGTGCTCGGTAAACAGGACAGCCCCTTTGTAGCCCGTTTCTTTTTGAATAACTTTAGGAATCAAAAGCTTCTGCCCCAGCCACAGGGGCATGGCCTGCAACCAGGAACGCAGGCCTTTGGGCGCCACGGTCAGGTAGCTCATCAGCAGACGCTCAAAGGTTAAAAAGGGTTTGTCATAATAAACAACGTAATCAATATCTTGAGATGTAATACCACTTTCTTCCAGGCAGTATTTGACCGCATTCTGGGGGAATCTGGGGTCGTGCTTTTTGCGTGTAAAGCGTTCCTCTTGAGCTGCCGCTACAATAGTGCCGTCTCGTACAAGACAAGCGGCGCTGTCATGATAAAAGCAAGAAATACCGAGAATATACATGTTTTATTATGTCCTGAAAAACCTGGCCCTCTGGGCCAGGTCAGAGATACCCGGCTCTGCTGAAAATCTTAAAAGTGCCTAAAGTTTGAAGTGAACTAAAGTGAGCTAAAGTTGAGGAATTCTGTCAATTATATAAAACCAGTGGAGCGAAGCGACTCCATAACTTTAGTCACTTCAAACTTGTCCAAATTGCAGGAAAACAGCCCCTTTCCC